>JACIWA010000001.1 GCA_014361195.1 Thermoplasmatales archaeon
ACTCTTTTGGAGAAATTATAACCAAATCATAGCTTGAAGAAGATGTAAGCTTAGAGGGCTTATCATATCTTATTTTTATTTCAAAATTGCTTGCAAAATATATTTTGCTTTCTGATGGCTTATATTTTACTGGGAATAAATGAACTGTAACAAAAGTTACACGCTCCATTTTATCATTCAGCCCGCATCCAATGCGATAGGAATACCATGAGCTTGGATAAATTTCATTGCTTGAATAAAATTCGGAATTCTTGGGATAGAAAGCATTTTCTAATGATAAAGGCAGGAGGGGCGGGGAAGGACGGATTTCATTCTCTATTCTATATTCTTCTATATTTCTGGCGAACACATCTATGCTTTTAACATTTGCACCAAATTCTATTTCGAATGTCTTGCTTATTTTTGGTAAGACAGGATAGCCATCATTCATCAGATAAGAAGAGCCATCGATTTTTAATTCAATGTATTCTTCATCGTATTTTTCAATAGCAAGCTCTGGCACTGAAAAGCTATAGCTAATCATCTTTTCTCCGCCCTTCGCTATTGTTAAGCTCGCGAAGCAGAATAAAAATACAATTCCTGTAGCAATTATCTTCCTCTTCATTTTCATCCCTTTGGTAAATAGTTTATGTTTTTATATATTTTACTAATACAAATAGCAAATTTTTTAAGTATATCAAACATTATAAACAAATGAAAAAAATAAAGCCCGCAAGAAATACATTAATACTTTTCCTAGGTATAATTTTGATAATTTTTGTTATTTTAGTAGCCCCATCTATTTATAAGAGTTATAAGGAAATATTGAACCCCAATCCAGATAGTGATGGTGATGGTATACCAGATAAGAATGATGCTTTTCCACATGACCCAAAGGAATGGAAGGATAGCGACGGAGACGGCATAGGAGATAATGCGGACTCCGACGATGATAATGATGGCGTGCTTGATGTATTTGATTATCTTCCATATGATGATGCAAAGATAAAAGTTGAGATAAGTAAGATAAGAATAAAAGATTATCCTCTTATTGGAGATAAGGCGGAAATATTTCTAAAGATATTTATAAATAATAAGGAATATAGATTTCCAGAAAAAGGTTATACTACTTTTGATATAGATAAGGATACTTATGTGGAGTGGAACGTAACTCAAGATGTGGATGACAGCATCGGTTATCATCAGGTAAGGATAGAAATGTATTATAAAACAATAATTGGAACAGATAAAAAAATTGATATAAATCCAAAAAGGGAAGAGGATATCATAAACATTTCGTACTATATAGGAAATAAAGTTGGGTATCAATATCCTGAGGGCAAAGATTATGCATGCTTTGATGGAAGCGACGATGGTTTAAAGGAGAGAGATGCAATGATTTGCTTCAGAATAATAACTGTAAGTTAATTATATATTCATGCTAATATTTGGAAGCGTGTTTGGAAGAGATAATCCAATATCCTTCAGCTTAGCTATTCTTAGAGAGAAAATTGAGGTTTTTCGAAAAAGTATTTGTTTTAATCTTTTTTATTCCAGAAAATTTTTCTAAAATAATGCTTTCCACCACTGACATTACTATATTTTGTGATATGTCTTTCGACATAAATGTAAGAAATGTTGCAATGGGAACAGTAACAGGCATAAATAGAATTTGCAAAAAATTTAGGGCTAAGTGAAGAAGACTGCTTTTTGGAAACATGATTGCAAACCTTTTACTGATTTCCTTACAAATTTCAATTTTGCTTCTCATTGAGATATATGTTTTTAAATTAACTATTGTTGGCTCAACGGTGTTAGCAACACTTTTTATTATAATTGGATTTTTTTAATGATCGGAATTAGTTTTCTAATCTCCTTACTTTCAAGAACACAGGAAGAGGCAAGCCAAATCGGATGCTGATTAATTTTCCAATGATGTTTCTGGGGTATTTTTCCCAATTACCGGAGGATGGCTTTATTATGTTTCAAGAATTTTCCCATTAACATATATAAATGAGGCTTTAAGAAAAATAATGATTGAGGGAGCAAGCTTTTAGGAAAAAATACGGAAAACTAACAGCGGTAGATGAACTCTCATTTGAAGTAGAGGAAGGAGAAATTTTTGGCTTCCTTGGCCCGAATGGGGCGGGAAAAACAACAACGATAAAAATGCCCACATGCCAAATTTTGCCCACGAGCGGGAAAGCAAAAATTTTTGACTATGACACAATGAAGGATAGAGATAAGATTAAGAAAATTATAGGTATTTTGCCTCAGGAAGGAAAATTAAATGAATTGCTGACTGCGGAGCAGAACATATATTTTTATGGAATGCTATATGAAATGAGCAGAGCGGAAATAAAAGAAAGAGCAAAAGAATTGCTATCACTAATGGAACTTGAAAATAGAAGAAAGGATCTTGTAAAAAATTTTTCTGGGGGTATGAAACAAAGATTAAATTTTATCCTTTCAATCATTCACAGCCCAAAAATAGTATTCCTCGATGAGCCAACCCTTGGGCTGGATCCGCAAGCAAAGAGTGGCAATAATCGATGAAGGAAAAATACTGGCGATAGGTAACCCCTCTGAAATTAAAAAAATTGTTGAAAAAGAGAAGATAGTAGAAATATACATAGATTATGAACCTCACCTTATAGAGGATATTAAAAGCATTAAAGATGTGAAGCATCTGGCTTATAAGAATGAAAAACTTGTTGTAACGGTAAAAGACAGGAAAGGGCTTTTGAGAGATATAACTGAAAAACTTTCAGATAGAAATATAAAGGCAATTGCTACAGTTGAACCAACTCTTGAAGATGTTTTCATTTATTTGACAGGAAAAAAACTAAGAGATTAATATATTGAATTCTTATAATTGTATGCGAGTTATAGATGGAAAGGCACTGGCAAAAAAAATTGAAGAAAAAATAAAGGAAAAAATAAAGGAAAAAGTAAAAGATAAGGAAATAAAAATTGTGACTTTTGTCATTGGCAATAATGAAGAATCACTCCTTTTTGCAAATTTAAAAGATAATGCCTGCAAAAGAGTTGGAATCGATCATGAAATCATAGGGTTTGATTTTATAAAGCAAGATGATTTTGAAAAAGAAATTGAGAAATTGAATAAGGACGGGAGGGTGAGTGGAATAAATATCCAGCTTCCATTGCCTCCGAAGCTGGATTATAATAAATTGATAAGCAAAATTGATTATAGGAAGGATATAGAAGGAATGCATCCTTTAAATATAGGAAAAATTATTCTCGGGGAAGAAGATATTTTGCCATCCACACCAAAGGCAATTTTGAAGATAATAGAAAATGAAAAGATACTTTTAAAGGGAAAAAATGTTGTTATAGTAAATCATAGCAAAATAATTGGAAAACCCCTTGCAATTTTGTTGCTTAACAGGGATGCAACTGTAAGCGTGTGTCATGTTTATACAGATGATTTAAAAAAATACACCAGGAAAGCGGATTTGCTTATAACCGCAACAGGTGTAAAAGGACTTATAAAAGAGGAGCACATAAAGGAGGATTGTATAATAATTGATGCGGGCATAAAAAAAGAAAACGGGAAAATATATGGAGATGTTGATGAGGGCGCGGCAAAAAAAGCGATTGCATTCACGCCTGTGCCGGGCGGGGTGGGGCCTGTTACAATTGCGTGCATGCTTGAAAATGCGGTAATTGCTTATGAAAAAATTCATAAATAGTTTGGTGTTTTCCAGCGATGAGGGCCTATTATTCTTTCTATGAAATGCCTGCGGTAAAGCCGAAAATGAGTTTTAGCAAGGAGGAGATAAAGCATCTTTTGATTTCAATATTTTTGCTCGGCTTAGCATTTTCCATTGCAAATTCATTTCCAATCCATAAAAATTTTTCGCTTTTTGTCCGTCTTTTGCCTTTTTCATTCCTTGCAGTTTTAACCGCATTTGCCTTTCATGAAATAGCTCATAAATATGCGGGAATAAGATATGGCTATTGGTCGGAATATAGAATGTTTCCTTTTGGATTACTTCTTGCAATTCTTTTCAGTTTCCTAGGCTTTGTTTTTGCAGCTCCGGGAGCGGTGCAAATATTTGGCTTTCCTACAAGAGAGCAATCGGGTAAAATTTCAATGGCGGGCCCTCTTTCAAACATATTGGTTTCCGCTTTATTCCTAGCAATTTCTAAAGTAACTAAAATAGAGTTGCTAATTCTTATAGCTTCAATAAATGCGTTTCTTGCGATTTTCAATCTTATACCTATTCCCCCTCTCGATGGCATAAAAATTTTGTCATGGAATATGCCTGTATGGGTTGCAATGTTAGCATCTTCAGCAATCCTCCTTTTCCTCTCCTTCCCTTTTTAACCGCAAAAAATAAAAAAGTTTTAGCCCTTATATTCAGGCCGCCTTGGCTCAGCCGGGTTAGAGCGATTCCTTGGTAAGGAATAGGTCCCGGGTTCGAATCCCGGAGGCGGCTTTTAACTTTAATAAGTTTTAAAATAATAAATTATTTTTCTGCCAACCTAAAGAAAAAAAATTTTTGCTGTGACTGAAATAGGAGATACAAAATTGGTGCAATAAAAGAAGTTTTAGGAGGATGGAAGTAGGAAAAATTTCTTGACAACAAAAATATAGAAAACTATTTATACCTATCTAAGACCCCTCCCCTCATTTATATACCACATGAAGGATTATTATCAAGAGCATGTAAATAAAGCGCCCTAATGCGGGCACATGCGTTTCAATCCCCCTCCCTCCCTCTTTTTTAATGTTTTGGTTTAGGCTATAGTTTAAAGTTTTCTATTTTTTATCCTGCCCTTCAGTAGTCTATCATTTATATGCTCCGCTATTTTTACTGCATCTTCTTTTCATCTCCACCGATCCCATGCGATACTGCTCCTACCTATTGCTCGCATTCTCGTCTTTTATCTCATTTATTAGGTTAAAAGCTTCTTCAAATCCGCCGATTCTAATTCATCGGACAATAAATCTCTTCTTCATCCAGTAATCAAAATTCAACATACCTTTCTGATAGCAATTGAGAAAATCTCTCCTCAACTCTTTCCCTCTCCTTTATCATTTCCATTATTCATCATATTCAAGCATAACAAATATAAGGAATGCAAGCCATTCTTTGATCAATATCTTCCAGCATTTCCCAAATTCTCCATAAAAGAAGCAATCTTTGCCATTGAGCAAAACCCTTTCATAACTATCTTTTCCTTCATTGTCAATCCAAAATGCTTTTTCAGCAAGTCAAAATACCTCTTTTTATTTGCAATATTAGCCAGGGATAGAGCTTCATATCTCTTTTCCTTTATATTTTTTATTTCTTTCATTGCATGTTTCAAAAGTTTCATGGCTTCTTCTCTTTCATTAACCTCGTACACCATTTCCTCCGCTTCTTTAAGCAATTTATTTGCCTCCTCGGTTTTTCTCAGGCACCATCATGCGGAGTGCGAGAAAATAAAGGAGAATAACTCCTATCCTTTTTCCTTCAGTATTTCGCGTTACCTTTCCAGTAATTCAAGGGCTTCTTTTCTGTTTTCTTCTCTTTCAAAGCCATTTTTCTCAGGCAAATCTTGGCTATATCATCAAAATTTATCATCTCAAAAACTTTCACCAATTTTATCACACAGGAATGAGGGAAAATCTTGAATATATACTTTGCAGTTAAGTTAGAATTTTTAAGGTTCTTTAATCAGTTCAAATAAGTTAAAGTAGTGATATGGTGTTGAAGAAGCTATTTTATCTCTTTCTGCAAAACTTACAACAAAATCCCCTGTTTCAGGGCATGCAATCCACATATTCCATGCTCTATTGAAACTTGTTCCTTCCGCAAGCCATATCAATATTTTTAAAAGCAAATCACTATCTCCTCTATAAGTGCTCTGGAAAATTTCCATGGAATTGTTTAAACCAAACCTTCCGTAATTATCCTCTACCATTTTGCTTACCACTTTGTAGCTCCTCCATATCACAAAAAACGGGTCATTCTCTGTAAATATTCTTATAAATCCTTTCAGCCCAGAAGGATCATAATGCTTCCTTTGAGTTTTTGCAATCTCAGGGTAGATGAAAAAATTTGTCCTCCTCACAACTTCCTTAATTTGCCAGAAAGGAGGAATTGCTTCTGTGGCATCATCATATGTTCCAACATAATAATGGCCTGCACTCACCTCAACCGCATAGCCAACTGGTATTTTCGCATCAGATAAAATAAAGTTCCATCCCGCGGTATTATTTTTTACTAAATATCCTATCGCCTCCTCTATGGATGAAACATGGTCAAGCACCATTGCAACTTTTATTACCTCAGGAGTGCCATAGAAGGTTGAATCATTGCTCCAGCATACTTGCATTCCAACAGCAATTCCTCTCTCATTAAATCCGCCTCCTCCGTGCAATGAGCCAGCAAAAGAAGGAGAAACAGATGCGTATCCATTTTTCGGTTTCCTTACTATAAGAACAGAATTTTCATGCACATATTTCCCGGTTACTGGATCCTTTATATCCATCGGTAAATCGAAGCTTCTAAAATGATATAGTTTTCCATCGGAAGTAGCATTTCCCCATGCAGAAATACCAAAGCAGCCCATTCCCCAGGTAGCAACTGACATATAAGCAACAATCACATCATTAAACTCTACTCCCGACCCATCTGCAATACCCCTCAGCTCCTCAATATATTCTTCTGGTATGTAATTTTTTGTAATATTCCACATTTCAAGTAAATACTCATAGTTTGAGCATTGACTCAAAAAAGCTCTTATATTTTCCCTTATCTCATTTCTCAATAGAAAGCCATGCTGATAACCCATTTCATAATTTGTTCCACCTATATGTAAAATTTTAACCCCTTCTCTTTCTTCAAGCCATCCGCCACAATTGCTCCTAGCAAAAAGGGGCGAGGCAAGAAGTATAACAAGCATAAATGTTATCAACTTTCTCTCACTCATGAGAGGGCATATAAAAATAATATTTAATTTTTTTCAGAAACTCAAAGGAGTTATGGAATTAAAAGCGCAAATTCTTTTAACCAATTTTCTATTATTGGTATGCCGAAATATATTGGAATAACCGGAGGGGTTTTATCAGGCTTGGGAAAAGGAATAATCACTTCTTCAATTGGCTTACTCTTAAAAAGCAGGGGCTATAATGTTACAGCAATAAAAATAGATCCTTATATAAATTGTGATGCGGGAACAATGAATCCCTATCAGCATGGAGAAGTTTTTGTTCTCTCGGATGGGGGAGAAGTTGATCTTGATCTGGGCAATTATGAAAGATTTTTGGATATAAATCTTAAAAGAGATAACAATATCACTACAGGGAAAATATATAAAAATGTTATTGAAAAAGAGAGAAAGGGAGAATATTTAGGAAAAACTGTTCAAATTGTTCCTCACATTACCGATGAAATAAAGGGGTGGATAAGAAGGGTTGCGAAAGAAAGCGGGGCGGATTTTTGCCTTATTGAAATAGGTGGCACAGTAGGAGATATAGAATCAATGCCTTTCCTTGAATCAATGAGACAGCTTTATATAGAAGAGGGGCGTGAAAATGTTCTATTTGTTCATACAACCCTTGTCCCTGTTTTGCAAGTTGTTGGAGAGCAGAAAACAAAACCAACACAGCATAGCGTTAAGGAGCTGAGAGCAATAGGAATAAATCCAGATATTATAGTCGGGAGAAGCATTAAAGAGCTGAGCAAGGAAACAAAGGAAAAAATTTCTCTTTTCTGCAATGTGCCAGTTGAAGGAGTATTTTCCTCTCCAGATGTTGGAAACATATATGAAATACCTCTTCTTTTAGAAAAACAGGGCTTATCCCATTATATAATGAAGAGATTCAACATTCCTTACAAGGAAGCAGATCTGGAAGAATGGAAAAATTTTGTTGAGCGAATGAACAATGTGAAGAAAGAGGTAAGCATAGCAATTGTTGGAAAATATACTCATCTTGCAGATTCATATCTGAGCATAATAGAAGCCTTTCATCATGCGGGCTCTAAAAATAGGACAAAAGTAAATATTGTATGGGTTGAGGCGGAAGAGCTAGAAAGAGGAAAAACAAACGCCCTTGAAGGAGTGGATGGAATTCTTGTGCCAGGGGGCTTTGGCGTGAGGGGGGCGGAGGGAAAGATAAGGGCGATTAATTTTGCGAGAGAGAAGGAGAAGCCATTTTTGGGTATATGCTTTGGGTTTCAGCTGGCAATTGTTGAGTATGGAAGGAATGTGATAGGGCTTGATTGCAATTCACTGGAAATGGATAATAAAACGAGGCATCCGATAATAACATTATTGCCGGAGCAGAGAGGAATTGATAAGATGGGAGGGACAATGAGGCTTGGAGAAGATGAAATAGTAATAAAAGAAAATACCCTCGCCCACAGGCTTTATGGAAAGGAAAAAATTTATGAAAGGCACCGCCACCGCTATGAAGTAAATCCGGATTATTTTGAAATACTTGAGAAAAATGGGATTGTTTTCTCTGGATTTTCTGGAAAAAGAGTTGAAATAATTGAGTTGCCATCTCATCCTTACTTTATAGCTTCTCAATTTCATCCTGAATTCACATCTCGCCCGTTGAAGCCATCTCCTCTTTTTGATGGCCTTGTAAGAGCATCTAATAAACAGTTACTCCCATAACCCCTCTTGCTTTCCTCAATTTTTTTATCAGCTTTGCTGGAACTGGCTTTTCTGTTACAATAAAAAGCTTTGGCTCTTCACTAATCATATAGTCATCTACATTTGCCTGCCTTATGCTTATTCCTTCTCCTGCAATTATCTCAGAAACACTTGCAAGTATTCCGGGCATTGAAGCATCTTTTGGTATTATCTCTATAACACCCCATCCCATTTTTGGAGCAAGCAATTTAAAACTGCATGTTGGCATCAGATTTGAAAAAATTTTTCTCAGCTCCCTGTTTTTTTCAATTATTTCAACGGTATTCATTACAACTCTTCTATCAACATTTATTGCTCTCGCAATTTTTGAAAAAGAAAGCTCTATGTTTCCACAATAAACTTTTCCTTTTATAACACTCAGCCCATATGAAAGAAATAGTTGAATAACCTTTTGCTGTGCTTGTCCTCCAAAATAAGAGATAATTTTTTTCCACATGCTAATAATGTCTAATAAATTAAAATAATTTGCTACCATGAACAAAAATTTTCTATTATGAACAAAAATATACTTTAATGAACAAATTTATACAAAAATGTTAAATATTACTATTTAATTCATTTTTATGAAAAAGATAATAATTGATGAGGAAGAAATGCCTGATAGATGGTATAATTTGCAGTCGGAAATTAAAGCTCCTCCTCCACTAAATCCATCAACTCTTGAGCCAGTGAAAGCGAGCGATTTAGAAAAAATTTTTCCAAGAGAGCTAATAAGGCAAGAGTTAAGTGAGGAAAAATGG
Source organism: Thermoplasmatales archaeon (assembly GCA_014361195.1). NCBI lineage: Archaea > Methanobacteriati > Thermoplasmatota > Thermoplasmata > Thermoplasmatales > Thermoplasmatales archaeon. Next base: position 9,396 of record JACIWA010000001.1, read on the forward strand.
ATTTCTATACCTCAGGAAGTTAGGGAAATATATAGGATATGGAGGCCAACTCCTCTTTACAGAGCGGAAAGACTTGAAAAATTTTTAAAAACTCCAGCAAAAATATATTACAAATGGGAAGGAACAAGCCCTCCTGGAAGTCATAAGCCAAATACTGCGGTTGCACAGGCATATTATAATTCAAGAGAAGGAATTGAAAGGTTGACAACTGAAACCGGGGCGGGGCAGTGGGGCTCCGCGCTGGCATTTGCTTGTTCTGTTTTTGGGCTGAAATGCACAGTTTATATGGTTAAATGCAGTTTTGAGCAGAAGCCTTACAGGAGGATACTTATGGAGACATGGGGTGCGGAAGTGATAGCGAGTCCGAGCGGAAATACAGATTTTGGGAGGAAAGTTCTAGAGGAAGATCCAGATAGCTCTGGAAGCCTTGGAATAGCAATAAGTGAGGCAATTGAGGATGCTATAACTCATGAAAATACTAAATATTCTCTTGGCTCGGTTCTGAATCATGTATTACTTCATCAGACAATAATAGGGCTTGAGTTGAAAAAACAATTTGAGAAAATAGATTCCTATCCAGATATGATTTTTGGATGTGTTGGAGGGGGTAGCAACTTTTCTGGTGGAATATTTCCATTTATCCCAGATAAAATAAAAGGCAATGAAATCAGATTTATAGCTTGCGAGCCAACCGCATGCCCGAGCTTAACAAAAGGAATTTATACATACGATTATGGCGACACTGCAAAAATGACACCTCTTTTGAAAATGTTTACCCTCGGCCACTCTTTTATTCCTCCCGCAATTCACGCGGGTGGCCTCCGCTACCATGGGGATGCACCTTTATTATGTAAAATTGTGAAGGATGGAATTGTTGAAAAAAGAGCTTATAGCCAAAAAGAGGTGTTTGAGGCGGCGAAAATATTTGCAAAGAGTGAGGGATTTTTAATTGCTCCAGAAAGTGCTCATGCATTAAAAGGTGTTATAGATGAGGCAATTAAATGCAAAAAAGAAAATGAGGAAAAAACAATTTGTTTTTTAAATAGTGGTCATGGAGCTTTTGATCTATCTGCATATGATATTTACAATAGAGGAGCATTGCAAAACTATGAGCTATCTGATAAAGAAATATTTAATGCATTGAAGAAATCAAATATAAATATTGATAAATTATATACTTAGAAAACATAGTATATATACTTAATAAACTATGTATCTCAATTTAATAAACTCAATTTTACCGCGTCTACATATTCCGCAAGGAAATAAGGAAATGGTTTTTCCCATGGATTTTTTGCTATATGCGGAATTGCATTTGAAATGGTTGCAATAATGGCTATATTATCTTTTTCTATATCTGGAAATGTTAAGTTTCCATGAACTTTTTTACCATCCCATATCTTTACTTTTTCATATTTTTCCCTTATAAAAACATATTCATTGAAAGCATAGTCAAGAAAAGCATATCTAAATGGCTTGCCCGCATAGTCATTCCATCTCGAATTTATCTCCGCTATATAAACACGCAAATGCCCAAAATATGGCTTGCCTTCCTTGTTTACTAATTTTATTCCCACTTCAATTTCCGCTTCCCCCAGCCATTTAGCATTTATTTCAATTTCAACATTTCTCACAGCCCTTTTACTAGCATTCTCTATAGCATTTTTATAGTCACTATAAACTGTGCCTGGATTATAATCAACAACTTCATACCCACCATCAATATAAAGCATTGGAGCATATGCATCTCTGAGCCAAGAGCCTCGCAAACTCGCAATTTCGCTTTTATCATAAACAAGGGTAACATAGCAAAAATCAAGCTCACCTGACAGAGCCTGCAAGGCATCACTTGCCTTGGGGCAATGCGGGCACCAGCTCAGCGTGCCGAGCTCCGCAAAAACCTTCCTCGAGCTAACTTCTCCTTTTGCTGGAAAAAATAATGCAATGAATAGAATAGCAACAATTGCGATTGTTTTAAGCCTCATGTTAATAAATGCATTTTAGGTTAAAAATTTTATGATGGCCTCAGCAAATATGATTTTATAAGATCCCTTCTTTTATGATATGATATTACTTCAAAGCCGTCTGGCAATTCTCTTTTTCCAAATATCGTATCGAGGAAATCCCATTGTTTCCTGCAGATTATTTTTGCATTTTTTTTGCAATCCCTTCTTATCCTTTCAAAAACTTCATTTCTCGGCTCAACTCCAAAAGAAACAATTATTATATCAAAATCGCTTATTGGATAGCTGAGTGCATTTCCCTCCTCTACTTTTATATCAAGATTGTATTCAGAAATTATTTTTCTTGCAATCTCAATTGCTTCTCTATCTTTATCTATGCCTGTATAAATCGCTTTAATATTTTTTGCAAGAGAAATAAGTGTATTTGGCAAAGGACCGCATCCAATATGAAGAATCTTATCCTTTTCCTTTATTTTTACCATTTCAAATTCCTCAACAATCGCTCTTTCAAAAAAATTGATATATGCTTTTGCAAAAAATTTTGATAATAGCTTTTCAATGAAAATAAACATGCGGTCATGCATTCTTTTTGTTTCCATGCTTCGTAAAATTTAGCAAAATTTATATTTTTAGTGGCTATCGGTAATCCGTGAGCCACCATGAGAGTGGCAATATATGCAAGAGTTAGCACTGAAGATCAAGCAAAGGAAGGGTTTAGCCTGAGCAATCAGCTTGAAAAATTGAGAAGCTATTGCATGGCAAGGGGCTGGGAAATAGTTGGCGAGTATGTTGATGATGGATACAGCGGGAGGGATATAAGAAGGCCCGCCTACCAAAAAATGATGGAAGAAATTGATAAATGGGATGCATTGCTTGTAATAAAAATGGATCGCATCCATAGAAATACTAAAAATTTCATGCTGATGATGGAAAAGTTGAAGTCAAAAGGAAAAGAATTTGTTTCAATGACAGAAAGCCTCGATACAAGCACCGCAATGGGAAGGTTTGTAATGGACATAATCCAGCGAATAGCCCAGCTCGAAAGCGAGCAGATCGGCGAGAGGGTATATGACGGCATGCGCCAGAAGGCGAAGGAGGGAGCGGGTTTGCTTGGCTCCCCATCACCATATGGGTATGAATACAGGGAGGGGAAGCTTGTGGGGATTGGGGAGGAGATGAGGGTTGTTAAGGAAATTTACAGGAGATATTTGGAAGGGATGAGTTTGAGGGAAATATGTATTTGGCTGGAGGAAAATGCGAGGAGTAAGTATAATGGGAAGTGGGATAAGAAAACTGTTTCTAGAATCCTTTCGAATCCTGTATATTGCGGGCTGGTTGAATGGGATGATATTCTTTTCCCAGGGGAGCATGAGAAAATTGTTGATATTGAAGATTTTAATCTTGTTCAAATTTTAAAGGCGAAAAAGGCAAGGAGGAAAGGAAAAATTTTTGTTATTGAGGGAATGAAAAAAAAGTATATATGATTTATTTTCTTAGTATATTGTTTATATATACTAAATTATCTCAGTAAATGTTTTTTATATACTAAAATAGTTTTGCCTGCTGTGGAAAAATTTTTTATCAGAAAAATAGATACTTAGTAAATTCAGTATATATACTTCATTTACTCTGTAATCTTTTATTATAAACTTCCTCTGCTATCCTTCTTATTATCTCAACTTTTTTTCCTTTTTTATCAACAACTATCCTTCCTTCTTTTCTCCACCATTTTTTTGGATAACTTTTTTCCTCCTTTAATGGATTTAACCCAATTTTCTTTGCAGCCTGAAAAATCTCATCTATTGTAGGATTTTTGATGGCAAGGCTTTTTTTAACCTTCCTCCCTTCCTTTCTGCTAAACTCAATATCAAAATAAGAAGGCCATATCACCCATTTATCCTTCATTCTTTTCTTCAATCAAAACCGCATTTATGCAACCATGCTGGCCCGGGCGGGAAGTAACTTTTGCCTTTCCAATTTCTGTAAGAATTATTGCCCCCTTTGTTATTATATCTCTCCTTACATAGTGAGGATTTGCGGGATTTTCAACAACATCTTTTATCTCAACTCTTTTTGTTTCTCCTGTCTTTGGATTTGTAACATTTGCATGCTTTGCGGATATAACCATCACTTTTTGATTTCCTCCTCTTACCCTTATCTTCTTTAATTTATCCTCTCCTATTAATGGTAAAATTGGATCCCTACCCATTTCATATTTTCTTTTCTTCCTTGCGGGTCTGTAAATACCTCCTGTTTCTTTTCTTCTGCTTCTTCCATGCCACTGCATAGTTGGAATATAAAAGGTATAAATAATTTTTGCTTTTAAAAAATTAAAAAGAGGTAAAGAAAGAAGCTAAAATTATAATGTAGCTCCTAGGTTGTTATATTCATCAAGCTCTTCCGCTAAGCTAAGAATATCATCGCGATTTTCTGTATCAAGTGCGTCATTTACCATTGAAATTATTTCTTCTTCTGTTAGTGGATAGTTAATGTCTGGATGAGCAGCATTTAGTAATGCAGCAACCGCCTGGCGCAGTAAAATTCCCGCTGCATCTTGAATATCATCTCCGCCTTTGTAATTAAGAACTTGTAAGAGAGTTAGTTCGCCTATATTTGTGTATGGTGAAGAAGCGGTTCTATCAAAGATACTATTTATTTTATCATCGGGATTGTAGTCAATCCATGAGTATATATGATTCTTCCAGTAACCATGGCTTAATCCTTCATATGGCTCTGGCTCATCTGGCTCACTTCCATAAGATTCAAAAACAGTTATAGTTACGCTTGCGGTATCTGTTCTTATTTCATTGGTGTCTTTTTCTGTAAGAGTTGCGGTGGTATCCAAGTAATAAGTGCCAGGACCGGCATTATCATTAGTTATATGCTTCTCAAAGATTATAGTATCAGAATCAGTAAGTGTTACTGGGAAAGTTTGATCTGTATAAGCAGTGAAACCATCTGGTATAGTTTGCACGTCATAAATCTCTGCTTCTTCATGGATATAAAATGATTTCGGGTGGTTTAACTGTAATATAAATATAAACTGTTGCAATATTCGAGTAAGCGATTCCATTATATGCTTTATATGTGAATGAATCTTTTCCATAGTAGTTTGCCTGAGGTGTATAAATAAATGAGCCATCTAAATTTAAAACAATGCTTCCATTATTTGGACCGCTAAAAAGAATTGCATATAAAGTATTTCCATCTTCATCAAAGTCATTCATCAACACACCTGGCGCATCCACAATTAAAGATGCATCCTCATTTATTAAATAATAATCATCATTTGCATGTATTTTTCCAGTTGAGCTTATTATATTAAAGCTTGAAGTTGCGGGAGTATAATCAGGTATGCCTGCTTTATCCTTTGCCCTCACTTTGAATGTATAATTTCCATCTGGAAGATTATAATAAGTTTTTGATGTATAGCTTGTCCATTCGCTCCAGCTCGAATCATATCCTTCAAGAATGTATGAATAAACTAAATATTGTGTTGGAGTATTTCCATCTGTGCCATCCCAAGTGAAGGTTACATTATTATAATCTATTACTCCAGATGGGCCAATGGTGATAAATGTATCTGGGGCGGTTGATGAATAATTTACCCATACAACATCCCCTTCAATATTGCATTCTCCATATGCAATTCCGAAAAATCCATTACCCCATGGTCCCCATTTTGCTCCCCAGCTATTCTTGCAAATCCAATAGCCCGCATAATTTGGATTTCCTGGAGTATCTTTATATCCAACACATACAACCTGATGCCCTCCTCTATAGGAGCCACTTTGATGCTTATAGACACCATTGCTATCAAAACTTGGGCTTCCCTGATAAAAATCTGTATATACATCAAAACTTAAGCAAACTGGTCCATGATTTATGATGAGATTTTTTATTGTGTTTATATCATTTGTATAGGTATATCCATACCCACTTATTGGAACAAGTTTATATTGCCAATCAGAGCATTTATTGCTACATGGAGTAGTATCATAGCCAGTATAAGGGAAGCATGATTCTGGTATTGCTCCTCCATTGTTATAAATGTATTGGAAAGCATAATAAGCATTATTTCCATTGCATCCTGTTCCATAGCTATAGCATGATAAAATATATTGCTCAGATAAATCTAAGTCAAGATTTGCATCTCCTTCAAAAATATTGATCATTGCTTCAAGTGCTCCCATTGCTGCAAAGTCCCAGCAACTTCCACATGCTCCTTGATTTTTTGCGGGAGTTGTGTAATCTTTTCCATTTACATTTCTCCAGTCCCATTCAGAAAGCAAGGAAGCAGAGAAATATTTTTCATTTTTTGAAAAATCATTCTGAGAATTTTTTACAACTATCTCTTCCTTTACGCCTGTTAAGAGTTTAAAGCCAAGAGGAAAAATATATTCAGGATTTTCATTTGAAAGATAATATCCCTTCTCTTTCCATGCATTTATTCCCCCTTCAATATATTTCACATTTATGAAATTATTTTCAAGCAAAAGCTTTATTGCCTCTTTGCTTTTTGATCCATCTTTGCAATATAATATTATTTCTTTTCCTTTGAAATTTTCCATATTATTTATGAAACAAGAGCTACATCCTCCATATGGAACAGAAATCGCTCCTTTAATGTGTGCAATGCTATATTCTTCAGAGCTTCTTATATCTATTATTATTGCATTTCTTCCAAAAATTTCATCCGCTTTTATTGTATATGAATTTTCATTTCCTTTTCCGTGTAAAATGAAAGTAAAGCCCGCTATTATTATTCCTACTAAGAGAGCAAAAACGAATCTTTTATATTGATTTAAGATTTTTGTTTTCATCTATGCTCTCAGAAAACAATTATTAACAATTTCTGCTTTAGCAATATGGTTCCAAAGAGCCATCCTCGCTACAAAAGTTTGATGATAAGAAATCTAATTGCGGAAGGGTATGAAAAAGGAATTGTGCATGTTACCGGCCTAATTGCTCATGGAAGAGGAGAGGCATTTGATTATCTTCTTGGAGAAAAAACCCGCAAGTTTGCGGAGGAGGCATCGCTTGCTGCGGCTGCTTTCCTTGCGGTGGCGAGAAGGCCGGTTATATCTGTTAATGGAAATACCGCGGTGCTTGCTGGAAAAGAAGTTGTGAAGCTGGCAAAAGAAAGCGGGGCGAGAATAGAGGTAAATCTTTTTCATAGAAGCGAGGAGAGGATAAGGAAAATAATAGAATTGCTTGAAGAAGGAGGAGAGGAGATTTTAGGGCTTGAAGGAGATGCAAAAATAAATGGACTGGAGCATGCAAGGGGGATATGCAGTTATGAAGGAATTTATACAAGCGATGTTGTTCTTGTTCCTCTTGAAGATGGAGATAGATGTAATGCATTGAAAAAAATGGGGAAAATTGTTATTACAGTTGACTTAAATCCTCTATCAAGAACCGCGAGATGTGCAGATGTAACAATAGTTGATAATATCACAAGGGCAATTCCAAATATAAGAAAAAAATACAGAAAGATTGAGAATCCGGAAAAAATAATAAAGGAATGGGATAATAAGAAAAATTTGCAAAATGCCCTAAATTTCATCTGCAGAAGATTAAGATATATTTATAAAAGCTGAGCATTTTAGCATAGATGAAAATTGCCTGGTTTACTGATACATGGCTTCCAACGAGGGATGGGGTTGTAACTTCATTGCTTGCATTCAAAAAAGAGATTGAAAAGAAGGGTAATGAAGTTTATATTTTTGCTCCAGGAAAAGAAAATTGCGAGAATGATAATGTTTTCTACTACAAATCGAGACCATTTAAAAAATATGAAAATTATAGATTTGTTTCATTTCCATCATTTTTTTCAAAAAGAACAGAGAGGATAATAGAAAAAATAAAGCCTGGCATAATACATTCACATTCCCCAGGCTTCATGGGTGTGCATGCATTAATCGCATCATATAAAAAAGAGATTCCTCTTTTCTTCACCTACCATACATTTATAGATGATTCAGCTTATTTAATAATCAGAGACAAAAATTTTCAGAATTTTGCAAAAAAGTTGCTGTATCAATGGCTCAGATATTATATGAAGAGATGTTCATGCATTATTGCTCCGAGCAATTATACCGCTAGATATATAAATGAAAAAATAATTGAAAAAAACATAGAGGTTATTCCAACAGGAATAGATTTAAAAAGATTTGAAACCAAAAAAAACAGAAGCGGAATTAAGAAAGAAGATGGCAATAAAATAATTCTTCATGTTGGAAGGATAGTAAAGGAAAAAAATATTGATTTAATAATTGAGTCTGCTCCATATATACTCAAAAAAATTGATGCAATTTTCCTTATTGTTGGAGAAGGACCCGCAAGGAAAGAATATGAAGAAAAAGTAAAGGAGAAGGGATTGCAGAATAGCTTCATATTTACCGGTTTTGTTGACGATGAAAAACTCCTCCACTATTATGCGTCCTCTGATGTTTTTGTTTTTCCATCAATATATGAAACCCAGGGAATTGTTGCTCTTGAAGCGATGGCATCCGGCCTGCCTGTTGTGGCTGCGAGGGCGAAGGCTCTGCCAGATTTTATAAGGGATGGGGAAAACGGTTATCTTTTTGACCCGCAGAATGTGAAGGAGTTTGCGGAAAAAGTGATTAAGGCGATTGAGGACAAAAAAATTGCGGAAAGAGGTATGGAGTATGTTAAAAATTTTAGTATAGAAAAAATGGCGGAGAAACTGGTGAGCTTGTATGAAAGTAAAATGCGAGCTTAGAATTGAGTTTAAAAGTGAGGAAGAGGCAAAATGCATAAATGACGCAATAAAAATAGATAATGAAGGATATATATCTACAAGGGTGAGGGGAAAATTTATTGAAGCGGAAATTGAAGCGGATGAAATAATGTCAATAGTCCATACCTTAGAAGATTTCTTTTCCTGCTTAAAAGAAGCGATGGAGATTTTTAATCAAATATAAGGCTTTTCTTTTCAAGCTCTACTTTTGGCATCTTATATGTTTTTCTAACGCTCTTATCATATTCTTCTTCGCCTATTTCCTGCAATATTTTTCTTCCTTTTTCATCCAATGCAAGAACATTATTATTTATTTTTGCAACTGTTGCGGGCGACACCTTTAGCAGTAAATTCATTCCAGTTGCAAGCCCTAGTGGAATTGACTCTGTTTTCATTATTCCTCCAGGAATTGCCTCAAACCATATTCCAATTGAATCCTCTCCAAACTTTGTTATTGGTATTCCAGTCGCAGCCTGCCTCTCTGGAAGAGGACCAACATCCGCAACAACCCATTTTCCATCTACAAATGCCTCTCCCTCTCCATGGAAAAGGAAATTTCCCATTGCATCGTACCATTCCACCATCAGTGGATCAGGGGCAATAAATGTATCATACCATTGAGGAATCATTGAAAGAGCATATAGCTTATATCTTGCCTTTATCCCCGCAACCCTACATAGGGCTATGAAAAGAGATATTTTATGGATGCATGTTCCATATCCTCTTCTTAAAGTTTCCTCAACCCCCCAGAAAGGAACTATTTGAAGAATAACTTTCCTTTTAACAAATTCAAAAACATCATTTGCATATTCATATGGCTCTTTTTCAAAAGCTCCAAGCTCATTTGCCATTGCAATGATTTCTTTTGAGTAGGGATTGCAGAATAAAGTGGGGCGAAGATATTTTTCATCTGATTTAACAAATTTCATATTTTGGTGGTAGGAAGGTAACTCATAGACTCTTTTTGGAGGAGTATAGTTTATCCCTTCTCCTTTCCTAATTTTTTTCAATTTAAAGAAGTTTTTCAATAAAACTTTACTCAAAGAAAAGCTACCTCTTATGAACAATTTAACCATTTGCTTTTTTGGAATATATTCCTTATCTTTCCATTCTCTAAACATTTCCACCACTCATATCCATTGCAAAAACCCTTCTCATTTCTTCCGCACATCCCCTCATTTCCTCTCCTTTTGCTCTACTTACTTCAGCTTCAAGAACAGGGCTATTTCTGCTGCAAACAGGACATTCTTCAAGCATTCTTACTTCATCCCCAGAAATTATAAAGCCTGGATAGCTGAATGCAAGACCATCAATAAATGCAAATCTTCCTTTCTCACCATAAGAAACTTCTTCTCCATTCTCATCCAGCACCATTGCATGATAATAGCTTTTCGGTATATGAAGATAATGCCCTTCCCTGCAATGCACCATCCACCCATTTCCCTCAACCATTCCATATAAATCCAGGCAATTTTCTTGGGGTATTCCAAAAAATTCCTCAACCTTCTTCCTAAATTCCTTCACAGGCATCCTCTTTCCTTCATATATCTTCCATCCCCCGCCAGTAAGCACTGCCCCATTATCGCCAAAATCAAATTTCTGATCGCTGTTTTCCAATTCTTCAAGTACAAAATTTATGAGAAATGGCAGGCCGACAAGAGCAATTTTTTTCTTTTCCTTCTCTTTTTTTCTCATCCATTCAATTACCCTATTAACAAGTTTTTTTGTTTCTCTTTGAACCGCATATCTTATTATTCTTCCCTTTAAGCTGTTTTTCATTGCTTCCTGAATAACTTCAGCGGATATTTCTCTATCAAGAGCAACTTCAACACTTTTTATTGCATCAAAAAATACCTTACAGACCTTTCCTGCAAAAACATTTGTTTTCATTGGATTTGGCATAAAAAGATACCCTTCCATTTCATATTCCCATATAGGATATCCCATTCCTATAACTGATTTTGCAATTGCATATTCAGAAGCATTAAATGTTCTTATGTCGCGAGGGATGAATGTGTGGCGCCCGCTTGTCCCACTGCTATAGGAGATGACAAGTCCCGCCTCGTTGAATTTGTTTATTATTTCGTCGTAACCGTAGCTTTTCTTGATTAGTATGTTTGGTAAGTCTCCAGTGTAAATTGTAGCAAGCCACATTGCAAATTCCTGGCCAGAAGGATATGCTTTAAAAAATTTATCTGGAAGCAATGGTATTTTTTTGAAATCATCTATACTTTTTATATCATCTGGTGTGACATTTTTTTCTTTGCAATATTTTTTATAAAAGGAATTTTTTTCATAATGAATCTTGAAAGCATATTTGATTGCCTTGAATTTATAATTATTTGCTTCTTTATCCGGTATATTGAACAAATCATATGGTTTAAAAACGCTTTCTTCTCCAGGGTTTAGTTCATTTGGTATATAATTTTTTAGCCTTTTATTCATTTCATCAATGTATTCCTCATATTTTTTCATTGGTTAAAATTTAGAAATTTTATTATATTCTTTATTTAAATTTTGGTTTAACTCAGTTAAAGAAAAATTTAACTTTTCCTTATCCTCCTTACCCCTTTTTTTGTTCCCACTATGACTTCATCTGCAAGTCCAGCAAATAAGCCATGTTCAACAACCCCTGTGATTGCTTTCACCTCATCGCATATTTCCTCATCTATGGCTTCATATACGCAATCAACTATAATGTTTCCATTATCTGTTAAAAAATTTTTTCTCAACTCAGGAACTAAGCCCAATTTTTTTATCTTTTCAGAAGTTTTTTTCCATCCAAACTTTACAATTTCTACAGGCAATGGAAATGAAAATTTATCAACAATTTTGCTCTCATCAACAACAATTATCTCCTTTTTGCTACATTTTGCGACAATTTTTTCCCTGAGCAGTGCTCCTCCTCCTCCCTTTATCAGATTTAATTTCCTATCCACTTGATCCGCTCCATCAATTGTAAGATCTATTTCCTCATAATCATTTATATCTCCAATTTTTATTCCGCAATTTTTTGCAATTTCCTCACTTTCCAGAGATGTGGCTATTCCAACTATTTCAAGCCCTTCCTTAACTCTTTTCCCAATCTCAATTATTGCATATTTTGCAGTTGAACCGCTTCCAAGCCCAACAACCATTCCATCTTTTATTTCCTTAACCGCTTCCCTTGCCGCCTTCTTCTTCAAATCTTCTACAGAAATCTTTAAATCTTCCACAAAAAATATTTATAAGGCATATATATAGATTGATGGTCAGGAGTGGAAGGGCGGCCAACGGTGCTTTGCACCGAGGAAATACCCCCCTCATTCCCGGACCAGGGGCGTAAAAGCCAGGGCGAGAGCCCTGATAGAGGCGCAGAAAAGCCACAGCCAGAGGTGAGGATGATTCCCTGAGGATGACGTTGCTTCTGGATTTGGTGAGACTGCTTCTACCCTGGAGCAAGTCCAAGCACCAGGATCGGCTGCCCGGGACCGCCTGGGGGTAGGACGCTGAGACGAATGCCGCCGAAACAGAAGGGGGATTACTCTCCACACCTGACCAAAAATTTTTATTTCAAAATGGAATTAATAGCATGAAAGTTTTAGCTCTGCTGATTGCTTCTTTGCTAATCTTTCCAACTTTTAATTTTAAAGAAGAGGAAATGAGCTTTTCTTTTTATTTCAAGCCAGAATTTACAGGAAAGGAAGAGGTTGAAATAGCGATTGAAGGATGCAATAAGTATGAATATAATGGGCTCATTATTCCTGTAAAAAACCTTTTCATTCTTCTGCCCTATAAAAAAGATGTTAAGGATATTGAAGTAAATGTAAAGGAAAGGTATGCGGGAGAATATAAGATAAAGGAGGGAAAGCCAGTTATTGTTGCGAATAAAAAAATTTTGCGAGAAGGAAAAGAGATCAATGAGAAATATGAAGTTGTTGGAATTTATTATGCGAGAGGATACAAAATTCTTATTATTAATTTGATTCCTGTTTCATATAGAAATGGAAAGGTTTATTATTATGAAGAAATGGAATTGAAAATAAAGCTAAAGGAAGGAAATGAAAATGAGCTTTATAGGGGAATTGAAGAGGATAGGGATTATGTTAAGAAGATTGTTATAAATCCATGGATTGCGGAAACTTATCCGAAAAAGGAAATAAATGCACAGTATGAATATCTGATAATAACAAAGAGCGATTTTGTTCAAGCATTTGAAGAATATGTGGATTATAAGGAAAGCAAGGGAATAAAAACAAAAATAGTTAGTGTTGAGGAAATAGAAAAAAATAAGGAATTCTGGGGAGAAAAAGAAATTTTTAATGACACACAGGCAAAAATAAGGAATTTTATAAGGTATGCATATTCTGAATGGGGGATAAAATATCTCTTGCTTGGAGGAGATGCGGATATAAATAATAGCAGAGAAAATATTATTCCCGCCCGCTACTTATATGCGAGTTGCGTCGGCCTGCCTCTGGGGGAGGAGATTGAGGCGCAGATACCTTCTGATGTTTATTATGCTTGCCTTGATGGAAATTTTAATGAGGATGAAGATGATAGATGGGGAGAAAATTCCACGGACAATGAGCATGGGGTTGAGGAAGCGGATCTTTTCAGTGAGGTATGGGTTGGAAGGGTTTGTGCAGATAGCGATGAGGAGATAAAAAATTTCATCAGGAAGAGCATTTCATATCAGGAAAGCAAAGGTAATATTGAAGTGCTTCTTGTAGGAGAATTTCTTGGATTCGGGGGAATTGCGGATTGGGGAGGAAATTATATGGATGAGATAAAGCAATTGATTCCTCCTTATTTCAACATTACAACTCTTTATGAAAGGGATAAATATTGGCATAAGGAAGATTTAATTTCATTGCTGAATAGAGGTTGCAACATAGTTAATCATCTCGGCCATGGATGGACAACACATGCTTTGAAAATGAGCAACAGCGATTTGGATAATTTGCAAAACAAAGAATACTTCTTTTTATATTCCCAGACATGTCTCGCTGGATCATTTGATAATGCATATCCTTATGGAGATAGCTATGCCTACTATAATGATGACTGCTTTGCGGAGCATCTCACCCTTGCCCAAAATGGAGCATTTGCATGCATAATGAATTCAAGATATGGTCTTGGAATGGAAAACAGCACGGATTCACCTGGACAGAGATATAATATTGCATTCTATAAAGCAATTTTTGAAGAAAATATTAATGAAATGGGAAGGGCAAATCACTATTCAAAAGAGAAAATTGCATGGAGAATAAATGAAAATGGAATGAGATGGACACATTATGAAACAAATCTTTTTGGTGATCCTCAGATAAGAATAAAGCATCCTGAAGAAAAGATAAATATCAGTATAGAGATTTTGAAGCCTCTGAAAGGCATCTACTTCCTTGATTTTGGTCCTTTGCTTGGTTTTATAAATAGAACAATAATAATTGGAGCAATTTCAATTCATGTAAATGTAATTAGCGAGCCAGAGGGAAAAATAAGGGAAGTTAGATTTTATATAAATAATGAAACAAAGTTAAGCTTCGAAAATCCACCATATAAATGGCTATGGGATGAAAAATGCTATGGAAAATATAAAATAGTCATTGAAGCAATAGCAACAAATGGAAAAATAGAAAGAAGAAGCATTGATGTTTTTATTTTTAATTTTTAGCCATCATATCTTATGCCCTTCTCCTTCAAGAAGTTTTTTGGAATTTCTCTCTACTGGATACATTTCTTCTCTCCTTGCTCCTTCCGCCTCTGCAGAAATGCGAGCAAAAATTCCTGTTGTTAACTGGCGTGTAATTGTGGCATTGTGCTTTTTGACAAGAATTGCTCTTATTTCGTTAATTGTAATTAGCTTTCTCTCAGTAACTTTTTTCATAATTTCATTTACTTCAGATGGAGAAGGAATTAGCAGTTTATCTCCTTCCTTTGCTCCCCATTTCCTCGCTATTTTTCCATTTTGTTTTATTTGGGGGACTTTCTTCAAAATCTTTCACAGCTCTGTTTTCATCTCCTCTTAAAAGTTATAGATTATTCTTCTAAGGAAGGCATTTGAGGAATCAAAAGATTTGAAAGAGTGCGTTGTTTTTATATCTCTGCTTATCTTTTGCTAAAAAGTAATTCTTTTATCTTTTCCTGTCTTCTTATATTCATTATATCTTTCCGTACATTGATCATAAATTCTATCCCTTAAATTTTCGAAAAAGGATTTAAAAGCGATAAGGAAATTTTATCTATCAGCAAATGCTTGGAATGAAATGCATGTAGGTATAGGATATAGAAGAGTAATGGAAATTGTAAATAAATTTGGACAAGAACCCCAATGCTATAAATTTTTTAGCAATTGATTAAACGCCTGGTAATTTTCCAAAAATCTTAATATGATCATCCAAATTATTTTTACTCTATTTTTAGGTATACTCATTTGCAGTGTCGCCCAGTCACTTTCAGCGCCATAATAATCTATAGCCCGAACCTTTATTAGATAACTTCCTTTATCTTTCCAGCTATGACTCACGTTCTGGGATTCGTTAGATTCGAGGTATGATGTGAAATCAGAAAATCCATCTCCCCAGTGGATCTCATAAATGGTGTCGTGATTACTGGAATCTAATGATATTATTGAGTAATTGTAAATAATATTTGGTGACCCTGAATTAGGCCCGGTGACAGTTGGGACGGTTGGTACCCCATTTTGCCAAATATTTATTAACGGTTGGTTATCTTTGTTATTACCTCCCAAGATCATGTAAGGTGTGTCCCCAATACCATCACCATTTTCATCTGCTCCTTTGTAATCGTCCCAATAGTTTCCATAATAAAACTCCGAATCCCATTGATTTATACTATAATCCTTCGCATGAAAACCTTTGCTTCCAATGAAATTATTATTAAAAAGGTAATTATTACCACAATCGTGCATAATAAAGATACCCCACTGATTATTTTGAACAGTGTTTTCAAATATTATATTATACCCGGATGACTCATGTATATAAAAGGCATTTTGATTATTTTTAACAATGTTTCCAAATATAGTATTGCTATCAGATCGAATATCTAAACCCGCATCCTCCTCATATTTTCCGCTATTTTGTATTACAAAACCATGTAAAGTTACCGTG
Source organism: Thermoplasmatales archaeon (assembly GCA_014361195.1). Taxonomy (NCBI): domain Archaea; kingdom Methanobacteriati; phylum Thermoplasmatota; class Thermoplasmata; order Thermoplasmatales; species Thermoplasmatales archaeon. Next base: position 25,238 of record JACIWA010000001.1, read on the forward strand.
TTTGCATCAATTGTGATCACGCTTCCTCTTCCTCCACCATCAATTACGGGATGTTCATAGGTTAATGAAACCACACCAATACAACATTTGTTGATAACAATATTTTCCTCATAAACCCCGGGAAAAACAAATACTGTATCACCTTTTTTAGACGCATTAATTCCATCCTGTATCTTGTTGTATGGGTGGTCATAAGTTCCATCCCACGGGCCTTGGGTATTGTTATCATCGACAAAATGGTGCCGTTTATCATCCCAAGGAGGCAAACCTTTTTCAGGTTTTGGCAAACGAGATGGATCAACTTTATTTGATGACTTATAATCAAAATGGAAATACCATCCATCACCTCCCGCCGGAGACATCCCGTCTATATGATAAGTTTTCCATGGTTTTTTCATCTTTGGTTCTTTCCATTCGATAGTCACGAAGTCGCATATATCCATTACCTTTGTTGGTGGAGTTTTGGTATCTATAATTTGTCGGATCACACCTTTTCGACCGTCACTAGTGTTAAATTCACGTCCTATCAAATCTTCCTCACCAATTGGATTTAAAAAGAAATGGGTAAAATCATCATTCTCATCTAGATGTATTGATGTTTGTTTAGATTGCGTTGCATCTAAAAGAGGAAATGCTAAAAATATTGTTACAATAAAAATCGCTACAAATCTTTTTATTTTTTTCTCATTCGAGAGCATGATTCCTTAACAGATTCTTATTAATAAAGTTTTGTATGGAATTGTAGAATAAGAAGGAGTAAGCCTTTTCTATACCAGTTTCATTAATAGCAGTGGTTCCATTTTTCACAGAGCTATCCTCGCTCTAAAATTTTCCAATAAAGTTAAATACATAAAGGTGTTATAGGCGGGTGATAAAATGGAAGGAATAGTTAAAAGATGGGTAACCTCTTATGGATTCATAGAGGTAGAAGGAAGAAAAGATGTTTTTGTGCATCAGTCGGATGTAAAAGGAAACCAGCCACTAAAAGTTGGACAGAAAGTAAAGTTTGAGATTAAGAAGGGGGATAAAGGAGAAAGAGCGGTAAACGTTGAATTGATATAAAATTTTATATACAGCATTTTTCTATAATAAGAAATGTTGCCAATAGATGAATGGATAGAAAGCAAAAATTTTAACACAACCGCAGAAATAAGCATTCCAAAATTGCTTATAGAACAGGTAATAGGGCAGGATCATGTAGTAGAAGTAGTGAGGCAGGCAGCTCGCCAGAAAAGACATATAATGCTTATTGGTGAGCCAGGAACAGGTAAGTCAATGCTCGCAAGAGCGATGACCGAATTTTTACCAAAAGAAGAGCTAGAAGATATTTTAGTATATCCAAATAAAGATGACCCAAATACTCCCCTTATAAGAGTTGTTCCCGCTGAAAAAGGAAAGGAAATTGTAGAAAAAATGAAAATAGAAGCGAGGAGGAGGGAGCAACAGCAGAGCCAATTTGTTACAATTATTGTATCTTTCATAATAATTCTCTCCATATTTGGAGCAATATACTATGATTTAACGCTTGCATTTTTTGGATTGATAGCAGCTGCAATGATTTATCTTATAGCGGGGAGGGGAAGCATTATTCAAAGGAGAGAGGAGGCAAATATACCAAAAATACTTGTTTCCCACACAAAAGATGATACCCCTCCATTCATTGATGCAACCGCCGCCCATTCTGGCGCCCTGCTGGGAGATGTGCGCCACGACCCATTTCAGGCGGGAGGGCTTGAAACTCCTCCTCACCTCAGAGTTGAGGCGGGAGCAATTCATAGAGCGCATAAAGGAGTGCTTTATATTGATGAAATAAACACGCTTAGCCTTCAATCCCAACAGCATTTACTCACCGCCATCCAGGAGAAGAAATTTTCAATAACAGGACAATCTGAAAGAAGTGCGGGAGCAATGGTAAAAACCGAGTCTGTTCCCTGTGATTTTATTCTCGTATGTGCTGGAAATCTTGATGCAGTTGCTGGTATGCATCCTGCTTTGAGGAGTAGAATAAGGGGCTACGGATATGAAGTTTATATGAACAATGTGATGGATGATAATGAAGAAAACAGGGAAAAACTCATAAGATTTGTGGCTCAGGAAGTAGCTAAGGATGGAAAAATACCTCATTTTGACAAAAAAGCGGTCGCTGAGATAATAAGAGAAGCACAGAGGAGAGCGGGGCAGAAAGGAAAATTATCTCTAAGGCTTCGTGAATTAGGAGGACTTATAAGAGTTGCGGGGGATATTGCAATAAAAGAAGGAAAAAATGTTGTTACACAGGAGCATGTCCTTAAAGCAAAGGAAATTGCAAGGAGCCTCGAACAGCAGGTTGCAGATCGCTATATAGAGAAGAAGAAAACATATAAATATTTTGAAACAGAAGGAGCAAAAATTGGAACAGTTAATGGGCTTGCGGTTATGTCAGCGGATCCTTCAATGAGTGAATATTCTGGCTTAATTCTTCCTATAGCTGCAGAAGTAACTCCCGCTGGCTCGCAGGCGGAAGGAAAGGTGGTTGCAACTGGCAAGCTGGGAATAATAGCAAGGGAAGCGGTTCAAAATGTTTCCGCAATAATAAAGAAATACATAGGCGAGGATATATCTAAGAAGGATATTCATATTCAGTTTATAGGGACATATGAAGGCGTTGAAGGCGATTCCGCTTCAATATCAGTTGCCACTGCGGTTATTTCTGCAATGGAAAGAGTTCCAGTTAGCCAGGAAGTTGCAATGACTGGGTCATTGAGCATTCATGGAACAGTATTGCCAGTAGGAGGAGTAACCGCAAAAATAGAAGCTGCTGCAAAAGCGGGAATAAAAAAAGTTATAATACCAAAGGCAAACTTGCAGGATGTTCTGATTGAGGATAAATACAAAGATATGATAGAAATCATACCTGTATCAACACTTAAAGAAGTGCTTGAGCATGCTCTCGTCGGAAAAAAGAAAAAAGATTTGATAAAGAAACTTGCTTCCTTAGAGTAACTTTTATTCAAGAATAATTATTCAACCCATCCCGGCCCTACCTGAGCATAAACTTTTGCTATATTTATTGCAAATTCAACATCATTAAATCTAAACTCTCCAGAGCTTTCAATATATTCATATTCAATTCCACTTTCATTAAATGTTTTATTTAAAAATCTATTCCATGAATAGTTATAATTGCTTTCAACCTTTATTGTCACATTTCCAAAATATTTATAGCTTGCGGAACTTGAATAATTTACCCTCACAAGATATGTTCCATAGCCCGCCACCCCCGCCTTCCCTGGCATTGCAATAACATCAATTAATGTAAGATTAACTATGCGGGATGAATTCTCTATCTCCAAGGAAGGAGGGAATAGAATTGTGTTTCCATCATGCTGGCTCAAGAAAACTGCCCCTCCTTCATATACGTAGCTCTGGTCAACAAAATAGGCATTATCCGCTTTATATATTATTGTTCCAAGAGGGAAAGATAATTTCTTATTTTCTGTAATATATCCTTCATAGATAATGCAAAAGTTGCCATTTGAAACCGAAAATGTTGCATTAAATGGCCTCGCCATATAGGGGAAAACTTTTTTTGAAAATGCGTAGTTTTCATTCATTAAATCTATAAAGAATGAGCTTCCTATATCAAGCCCAGAAAATATTGTTTGGTTCAAAATTATTTCATTTCCTCCTTTTACTGTTAAATTTATTCTGCAATAATCACCATATTCATCTACCTTTATGGATATGGATGAATTGTCTGAAAATGAAATATTGTAATAGTCTCCGATATTGAGTTTGTTTATATTCAATTCCAGGGATTTTACTGAAATTATATTTGATAGAGTTCCATTGCCATATGTTACATTTTTTTCTTCATATCCATAACCATTTATTTCTAACACGAAAGTAAAATTACTGCCATGGCTTGATAAAATTTGTAAAGAGTCAAAGGAGCGGGAGGAAAGAAAATATGGCAATTCTTTGCTTCCTAGAGTAATTGAATTTGTTATAGGCGAGGAAATTTTTCCTATTGAGATTAAATCAACTGCATATTTCAGATTTGCAAATTGATTTGTAACAACATCCATATGCTCCGCTTCTCTTTCCTCCATCCATCTTGGCACATAGTGGAGCTGGATAACTGCGAGAACTGAAACTAATAAAACAACAACGAGTATTGCAACAACGACTCCTACCTGTCCCTTATTTTGCATCATTTGATATATTCACCTTTTATTAAATAACTTTGCGATATTTTCTGATTATAAGTATTACTATTGCTGATATTGCCAGTCCTAAAATTATATATGGATAGATGGGCTTTTTCTCTATCTTTACTATTTCTATTTTTACATAATCTTCTTCACTATAATCAATTCCATCAAAGCTTCTTACATAAATTAAATGCTCCCCTTCCGCAAACTCGCTGATATTTAGCAAATAACTCCATGAAATTTTACCTTCAGCATCCTGCCAATGCCCACTATCAACTCTTATTTCCACCTTTTGTATTGTTTCATTTCCATCTTCATCGCTTGCAAATCCCTGAATAATTATATTTTCGGATGTTTTTGTGCCATTTTCTGGGCTAATAATTTTTATAATTGGTTTATGATTTTGAATTACCTTTATCATTACACTTGATTCCGCTTTTGCTCCTTTATCATCAGTAACAGTCAATTTTGCAGTATAATTTCCAGTATTATTATAAGAATGCTGCTTTGTTGAAGGAGGGGAGCCAGAGCCATTATATTCTGTAATTCCATCATTATCTATATCAAGCTCCCAGTAAGCTATGTAGCCATCTTCATCACTTGCATTAATTATGAAATTAACCACAAGAGGAGCATATCCCTCGCTGATATTTACTTGAAGTGAGCATTTTGGTGGTTTATTTTCTGGAGGAGGTGGAAAAGGAGGAGATGGAGGTGGAGAAGGAGGAGAAGGTGGAGTATATACAATAGTTGTAAATATCCATGTGTCAGATGAATTTTCATATTGTCCATCACTTGCAACTATTCTCCAATAGTATGTAGTGGAATAAGCTAACTGCAAGGTATAGGTTGTTGAATTAGTTGTTGCTAATTTTGGTGGATCTGGTGATTTTCCAAGATAAACATCATAAGTTAAAGCGGATCCATCTGGATCAGAGCAACTCCATGAGAGAGTTAATGTTATGGCAACATCTGTTGCCCCATTTGTTGGATATATCAATGCTGGCTTATTTGGAGGATGATTTACAAGAGATTTAGTTGTAAATCTCCATATATCAGATGAAGTTTCTGCTATGCTATCATTTGCAATTGCATACCATTCATATGTTGTGTTATAAGCCAAATTATACCATGTTATTGAAGTATCTGTATTATTTGCAACATTTGTTTTTGTTCCTATTAATTGCCATGTTACATTTCCTAATTTACGGCCATAGAAACTAACATTCATCAAATTTCCATCTATATCAACAACATGAACAGTAAGATTTGCATTTGTGCTTAAATTTAGAGAGTTATTTGCTGGAGTCACTAGCAAAGGCTTGTTTGGCACATCATTTACCGGTGTTATATTGATATAAACTGTTGCAACATTTGAGTAATCTTTTCCATCATATGCTTTGTATTTGAATGAATCTGTTCCATGATAATTTAGAAATGGTGTATAGATGAATGAACCATTTGAATTCAATGTTAAGCTTCCATGGATTGGATTGCTTACAAGAATTGCAGCTAAAGTATCATTATCAGCATCGCTATCATTTGATAATATTCCAGGAGCATTTACAATTAAAGCAATATCTTCATCTGTGCTATAATAATCATCATTTGCAATGGGTGGATTATTTAATTTACTAACATTTATTTGCTTTAATATGCTACTTTTTGTCCCTAAATTATCTGTAACTGTTAGATTTACATCATATGTTCCAACACTACTATATTGATGAGTTGTATTTTCTTCATAAGCAAAGCTTCCATCTCCAAAATTCCATGTCCAATTTACTATGTTTCCATCTACATCATAAGAAGTGCTGTTGAAATAGATTGTTTGCCCTATAACTGGATTTAGTGGTTCATATATAAAGTTTGCAACAGGAGCATCATTTATGCTATTTATTGTAATATGAACTGTTGCAATGTTTGAATAATCTTTTCCATCATATGCTTGATATGTGAATGAATCTGAGCCATGGTAGTTTGCTTGAGGCACATAAACAAATGAGCCATCTTCATTTAGTGTTAATGTTCCATGAGATGGATTGCTTACTAAAACAGCAGTTAAAGTATCTCCGTCTGCATCATAATCATTTTCTAATACTCCAGGTGCCTCTATAATTAAAGAAATATCTTCATCTGTTGTGTAATAATCATCAATTGCAACAGGTGAGGAAGAACTTATCAAAATTGTTTTATTAACTAAATATACAAATATTTCCTCCCCGTAAAAATTACTTATTGTAACATTTGACATATTTATGCTAGTTGGCCCTAAATTTATTCCCTTAAATTTTATTTTTGCCATGCACCCGCTTCCGCTCGCATTTGTAAGAGCAACTATTTTTATTCCATCTTCAATTTCCGAAAAATACAAATTAACCCCGCTTCCTTCAATAGAGCCATTTTCAATTTCAACAAATTCAACAAAATATTTATCAAAAAGAAGATCAAAGGTTATTGCATTCAAAAAGCTCACATTCGAAATATTAAGAAAAGCATAAAATTCCCCGCTCGCTCTGTCGGGTGCCTCCACCCGCAGGCAAGTGGAAGTGGAAACTATTTTCATTCCATTCCATGAAATGTTTATTTCATTTCCATCAATGTCGCTTATGTTGCCCTGAATTGAGATATATGAAGAGCCATTGGTTAAGCTTTTAAATTTTATTTTTGTGAGATAGCCAGAGCCATTTACAGCATTAAGAGCCATAATATCATTTACAATTTTTATCTCCCCTTCTTTTAAGGAATAAATGCAAGGAATTTCAGTCCCATTTATACTTCCATTTTCTAATGATTCAAACATGAAAATTGATGAATTATAAAATATGGAGTAGTCCGCTGAATTAAACCACCCAACATTTTCAACATTTACATATATAAAGAAGCTATCTTCAACTAAAACCACTGGAGGGGCGGATATAAATACATATCCTCTTGCAAGAATTGGAATAAAAAGCAGAGCAAGAAAGATTATTTTCTTCATTTTCCCAATATCTTATTTATCAGCAGTTGCAAGTCCTCCAAATCTACTGTTCCATCTAAATTTAAGTCAGCTGGCGGGGTTTTTTCATCCAGCAGTGCAATTATCCTTCTTATTTTTGTTATATCAAGTGCATTTATTTTTCCATCCATATTTGCATCTCCTCTTGAAAAAACATTTATTATCTTTTCTTTTGAAGCACTTTCCCCATATATATCAGTTACTGTAAGAGTTACAATATAACTCCCAGCCTTATCATATACATGGCTTGCATTTTTTTCATAACTGAAACTTCCATCTCCGAAATCCCATAGCCATGAAATTATTTCTCCAGAAGAAGAATCATTGAAATATGCTATCTCTTTTTCAAATACAAAAGAATTTGTAAAATTTGCTTCAATAGCACTCTTTGTGCTGAAATAATAAATTTCTGATGAAATATTTGCCTTTCCATCACTTACTTCCGCATACCATGAATAATTTTTTCCATGTTCGAGAGTTAAATTAATGCTAACCACTCCATTTCTAGAGCTTATAACAAAAACATTCCCATTTAAATAGAATTTTACGCTCATCACATCATTGTCTTCATCATATATCTCTGCCATTAGAGAAGTCCTTACATCAACCACTGAGCCATTTTCAGGATAAATGATAGTTATGCTTGGCTCATGATTTTCTTTTTCAGGAGTTGAGAAATTCTTTCTTTCTCCATATGCTATTCCTCCATCTGAACCAACCGCAATTGCTCTGTAAGAATAATTTCTACCGCTTTCAAGCCCCTCAACTGTACAATTTACCACTCCATCTTCTTCAACAAGCATAACCTCAGATGTAATATTTTTTCCATTCCCTACCTCAAACCACAGATAACAGAATTCATTGCTACCAAGCGAAACATTACACTCAAGCTTAACACTGTTGAATGAAGGAATTGCGGAACTCTCGCCAAGCACTGGAGCAAGAGGCGCAGAGCTTGTTAAAAAGGAGAGATTTGTTCCATATGAAATTCCTTGGCTATTCCTTACAACCGCCCTGTAATAATATCTTGTATTCTCTTCTAAGCCAGATATAGTTTCCTCAAAAATTCCTGGTAAGCTCATCATTTTTTCATCTGTTCTATAAATTGTTTCATTTCCTTCTTTCCAGTATTCGAAGCATACATAGCATGCCTCCCCTCCTGTATCAACCAGGTTTGCCCTCAATATTATTGCATAATTTGCAAAAGAAGTTTCAATGCTTGCTTTTGTAGAATTTGTTTTAAATGTTTTATCCATTCCATAAGAAATTCCCTTGCTATTTTTTGCAACCGCTCTGAAATGATATGTTTTTCCAGATGTTAAATTTTCAATTTTAATTGAAAATTCTTCATTTTTATTTATTGTTAAAATGCCCGTAGCAAATCCATATGAAGTTGTTTCTCCATATTCAAACCATACCTGGCAGTATTCATCCCCCCCTCTATCATCCAGTTTTCCTTTAAGATATGCGGAATTGCTCGTTATATTTTCAGCTGAAAGAGTTGAAACAGATGGAAGAATAACTTTAGTTGTGAAATTTTTTTCCTCTCCATATGCAATACCCTGTAAATTTTTTGCAACCGCTCTGAAATAATATGTTTTATTCACTTCCAGCCCGCTTATCTTTGAAGAGAATGAGGAAGGAGATGTTTTTACAATATGAGAAGTGTTATATCTGTAATCTTCAATTTTATCATGCGGGGCATCATCATAAACAAACCACACCTCGCAACTGCTCGCCCCCACCTTGCTCAAATAGCCATTTAAATTTGCCTGATTATATGAAACATCGCTTGCATCATTTGTTGCTACCTCTGGAGGAGATGGAGATGTTTTAAATGTGACATCGTTTCCATAAAATGTTTTTCTTGAGTTTTTTGCAACAACCCTGAAATGGTAAGTGGTGTCTGGTTTAAGTCCGCTCAATGTTGCGGAGAAATTTGCTGGGCCATAATAAGTGTTTTTAGTTGTTGAATTTCCATAAGAAATTGTTTCTCCATATTCAAACCATACTTGGCAGGAAGTATCGTTTAAATGAATCAACTCTCCATTGATTTTTGCTGAAGAGCTTGTTATATTTTCCGCACTCAATGTTTTTGCATATGGCACACCAACAAGGTTAAAGCTAACATTTTTTGAAGTAAGAGATAAATCAAGCACAAATGTTCTGTTGTTATCTTCATTATTGTAATAGCAATATACTTCTATAGTATCACCACTCTGGCATTCTGGTAAATTGCTGAGATCAGCCTGATAATATCCTTGCTCATTTGTATAAACAACTATTTGTGTTAATCTTGTTAAATCCTTTATAATTACTTGAGCTCCGGAAACAGCATTTCCTTTCGAATCCTTTATGTAGCCATATACTGGGAATGGCTGGTCCAATCCAACGCTACTCATTGCGGTCATTATCATCAAAAAACACACTACTATACTTTTTATTTTTCTCATTTTCTCACCTCAATTAAAAATTCACCACTTTTCTCAACTCTTAAAACAACCGCATCTCCTGGATAAACCATAAAATCATAAGAAGGAGGAGAGATTCCAACTACATAGCTATCAAAACCTCCTTTGCTAACATTCCATTTAGCTATTACACTTCCAACAGGCATTATATCACTCCCTATAATCTCAGCAATTTGGGAAGCATTTATGGAATAGAAAGCACTCCAACAAAAATGATTAACAACATTTTTTTCATTTTTTGTAACATTTACAAATCTATTTTCTATAGGAAAAGCTTTTTCAATAAAATATCCGCTTTTTGCCACTCTTAAAACAATTACATCATATGGAGAAACCATAAAATCATAAGAGGGAGGAGAGATTCCAACTACATAGCTATCAAAACCTCCTTTGCTAACATTCCATTTAGCTATTACACTTCCAACAGGCATTATATCACTCCCTATAATCTCAGCAATTTGGGAAGCATTTTTTTCTTCTCCAAACCAGGGCAAATAATTGACAACATTTTTTTCATTTTTTACTATTTCTATTTTTGTTGCTACTTGAATTATTTTTGATACACTTGCATTTTTGCTTCCATCAGATACAATTAGAGTTACATTGTAATAGCTCCCTATTTGATAAATATGTTTTGGATTTCTTTCATAGCTAATGCTTCCATCTCCGAAATCCCATAGCCATGATGTTGTTCCCTGTGAGAGATCAACAAAAATTATTTCTTCTTTTGAGCAGGGATTTTCATTTATCACCATAAATTCCGCAAATAAAACTTCTCCTACATAAATTTCTTTTGAAATTGTAGAATTTTTTCCTTCATTATCAATTACCTTCAAAATCACATTATATTCGCCACTTTCATTATATTTATGACTTGCATTTTTTTCATAAGCAATGCTTCCGTCTCCAAAATTCCATGTCCAATTAACAACGAACCCATCTACATCATAGCTTAGATCTATGAAAAGGACTGTTTCATTAACTTTTGGGTTTGAAGGTGTGCATTCAAAATCCGCAAATGGCTCATCATTTACTGAACTTATTGTTATATTTACCCATGCTTCATTGCTCCAAGCGTTGCTATTATCCTTTACTTTATATTTGAATGAATCTGAGCCATGATAATTTGCGGATGGTATGTATGTTACTGTTCCATTTGCATTTACTGTTACATTTCCATAAGATGGATTTTGGGTTATTGTTACACTGCTTGCATTTATTGTTCCATCTATATCATAATCATTTGCCAATATTGCTATTATAACAGGTGTATCTTCATCTGTTGTTGCATAATCATCAATTGCAACCGGAAAATATGTAACAATAAAATTGAATGGAGTGGTTTGATTTGTGTTATTCGATAAATCTTCTGCCAGAATATAAAAAGTATAATTTCCGCTCGATAGATTTTCTTTTATGTAAAATGTATTTCCATAATTGCTCATAATTCTTTCCACTCCATTTATATTTATCCTTACTTCTCTTACCCCTCTATTATCAAAAACACTGCATGAGACATTTACTTCTCCAGCCTCAACAATTTCCTCAAAACCTATATTTTCTATTTCAGGAGGTAAAGTATCGACAATTTCAAATGAATAATTTCCAGATATGTTAAAGAAGTCATTTACATCTACCGCATATATGAAAAAAGTATGCAGTCCTATATCAAACGTTGAGTTATAGTAATAAATTCCATTTCCCTTATCATCAGTAATCCCGCTCATTGAGAAGTTCCCAAATGAAAAAACTATTTTCACTTCCTTAACCTCCACATTATCATGCACAAAACAGGAAATATTTAATGGCAATCCATACTGCCCGCTGGCTGGAAAAGTAACATTCTCCATGCTCGGCGGCTCGGGCTGGACAATTATTGTAAAGGTTAATATCTCTGAGGTATTTGAGTTATTGCTCGCATCCTTTGTAAAGATGAAGAAGGTATGATTTCCTGGCTGATGGCATTGAATTTTGTAATAATATTTTTCTCCTGAAAGCATGCTTTCATTTATGTAGCCCCCGTTTGGAAAAGTTATATTTATCTTTGCTTCCACTACTTCAACATCATCAAAAATGTTGCAGGAAATGTTTACTTCTTCTCCCACTTCTTGAGGATTTGGATAAGCGAATAAATTTTCTATTGAGGGAGAGGAAAAATCATTAACTGTTATTTGCTTAATTGTTGTGTTTTTTGCATAGTCATCATCATAAACAGTTAAAGTAACATTGAAAATTCCATTTCTTCTGTAAGAATGCTTTGGGTTCTTATGCTCCTCCTTTCCGCCAGATATATTTGTTCCATCTCCAAAGTCCCATTCCCATATTTTTATGCTTCCATCTAAATCATAGGATAAATCATAGAATCTAATCTCTTCCCATACTGTTGGGCTATCTGGCTCAAATGTGAAATTTACAAAAGGAATTATGTTTGAGACATTTATTTCCTTTTCAATAATTGAAAAAGCACCATCATTATCATACACAGTAAGCTTTACTTTATATTTTCCATCATCGCTGTATCTATGCTCAACAAATTTGCCATATCCAACACTTCCATCTCCAAAATTCCATGTATAATTAACTATGTAGCCATCTATATCATAACTATTGCTTGCATTAAAAGTAATATTATCTAAATCTGTTGGCTCCTCTGGCTGGAAAGTGAAATTTGCAGATGGAGGAAAAGCTATTATAAAATTTTTTATTGATGACTTTCTTGAATTATTGTTAACATCTTCTGTCCATACATAATAATTATATACACCCTTTTTCTCAAAAGAAATTACAAAATAATAGGCATTAGTTGAATTTATATTTATTAAGCTTTCATTTATATAATTTCCTTCTGGAGTAGTTATATTTATAATGGCTGAGCTGACTCCTTCCTTGTCCAGAATATTGCATGTGATATTCACTTCTTTTCCTGGTTCTTGAATTAATGGAATTGCCCGCAGATCAACTATATCAGGGGGAAATATATCTATACCTCCATATTCTTCCATAAGTGGATAAAAATCAAAATTTCCTTTAATAGGTGGCTCTATTGGATATGGCGCATCCCCTATTCCATCTCCATCAGCATCTGCCCCGCTGTATTTATCCCAATAATTTCCAACATTTAAATGGCTCCAGTTATTCATGATGCTCTCATCATATGCATCTTGCAAATTAGAAATAAATGTGTTATAAAATATTGTATTGTTTATGGTATTCGCACCAAGTAATATCCCTTTCCTATTCCCTATAAAATAATTTTCTTTTATTATACTATCTCTAAAACCAACTCCAGATATTGCATATGAATTATTGTAGAATATATTTTCTGCTACAAGTATATTTTTCCCTCTAAAGATATATACTCCTCCATATAAAAAAGAAAAGTTGCAATTTTTTATTTCACAATTATCTCTGTTAGGCAGATATATTCCAAAATAACCATCGCTTGAACCAACTATAGTAAACCCTTCTATACTCACTGAATCAGAATTAATAATTATAGCATGATTTCCATTCTGACAATTTATTATTGTTCCATTTCTTTCACCAATCAATTTTATATTTTTATCTATAGCTATACTTTCATTATATACACCCTCGTATACATAAACCGTATCGCCCGGCGAAGCAGCAGAAATTGCATCGCTTATTCTTGTGAAATCACCGCCTCCATCATCATCTACATAGATAGTTTCTGGGTTTGCTTTTTCAATTCTAAACAAACCTAACAGTAGCAAAAGTATAATGAAGATAATTCTTTTCAATTTTACAGCCACCATTCTCTTACACTACTCAATGGATATCTGTCCTGTGCAGAATATGGAGGAATATTATAATATGTTTGCTCAGGTGGTCTATCACTCCAGTAGTTTCCTTCTGTTCCTGCATACCAGGAATTGTTTCCTTCATCCCATGCCTGGAGAGTATTATTTAAGAAATTGTTATGATATATTTCATTGAAATTGCAATCAGATGATGAGATGTTAATTCCAGCAGAATTTTCTGTTATATTTGTTTCATATATTTTGTTGTTTGTAGATGTTCTATTTATTAAAATTCCATAAATATTTTTCTCAATTATGCTATATCTTATTTCGTTATTCCTCGATGAATTATTTACAATTATCCCATACGTATTATTCCATATTTTATTTGGTGTACTTTTTTCTCCTAAATAATTGCTTTCTGACGAATCCATGATTATTCCACATAATGTGTTATTCCATATTAAATTCCCCCTTATAGGATATGAATCCCCCTGCGATGATTGCATCATATATATTCCATTTTTATTAAAAGAAATGTTGTTGCTCTGCAGGTAGTTGCTATTTGACGCAACCATATAAATTCCATTGCCATTATTTGAATATATATTATTTTGCTTGATTGAGTTTGTATTTGATGCAAATAGATAAATTCCATTGCCATTATTTGAATATATTGAATTCTGCTGTATGGAATTGATATTTGATAACTTAAGGAATACAGCATCCATTCCATTAGAATAGATTTTATTTTTAATTATCTGATTATTTCCTGCTATATCTATTTTTGAATTTTCCATATATATTCCATATTCAATACTGGAAAATATTTCATTTTCCTCTAGGTTGTTGCCTGTTCCTCCACAATCAAATAAATAAATACCATTTTTATTATTTCCAACTATATTTTCATCAATAATGTTTGCATCGCCCCAGATAATATATATTCCATAGCCATTTGCATTTGAAGAAATGTTATTTCTATAAATCTTGTTGTTATATCCATAAGAAATATTTATTCCATCTTCATTGAAAATTATTGAATTGTTTGATACATTATTGTTATTTGAATATATTATTTCTAATCCTTTCTTATTTTGTTTTATTGTGTTTAAGTAAAGAGTATTTTGGGAAGAATAGTCCAGCATGTATATTCCACTTTCACTGCTATTTATTATTGTATTATTTTCCAGTATATTATAGCTGCTCATTTGAATAGATATACCATATTCATTTCCATCTATTAAATTGTTTGAGATATTATTCAGATCCGACCTTGATTTTAGCTTTATTCCTTCCATTGAATTGTTATAAATCTGGTTATTAAACAGTATATTTCCACTCGCTGAATAGATAAATATTCCGCATTCAGAATTTGAATAAATAGAATTGTTCATAAGAGTATTATTATCACATACATCCTCATTTGGTCTTTCAAGATAAATTCCGCTATTTCTGTTTTTATACAATGTATTGTTTTCTATTATATTTTCTCTTGATTCACTAATTCTTATGCCATGGGTAGCATTATAAATTACATTTTCAGAGATGAAATTTAAATCAGAAGATATGATGTGAAATCCTTCATTTGTAATAGATGAAATGGTGTTATTAAAAATTATATTTGTACCGCTCGACTTTAAATAAATTCCATTATTTTTGCATAAAGTAATATTGTTTGAAGAAATGTAATTATTGCTCGAAGAGGAAAGATATATTCCAAAATTATTATTCCATATCTCATTGAACCAGATTGTATTCTGAGAAGAGCCTGAAACTAAATAAATACCATCATTTGTATTTGAATAAATATCATTTCCTTGAATTATATTTCTTGTTGAAAGATCAAGATAAATCCCATATCCATTTTCATGGATAGCATTATTGGCAATATAGTTATTTTTTGGGGTTGATATCATTTTTATCCCAAAATTTGTGTTTGAATAAATATTGTTATCTCTTATGATACTGTTATCAGATTTGTAAAAATGCAATCCCTCGCTGTTTGAATTTATTTCATTTCTTCTTATATTAACTCTAACAACATTTTCTGCCCATATTCCATAAATATTTTCATGAATTTCATTATCAACTATGTCTATAAATGAAGAATATCGGATGATTATTCCATAAGTGTTATTGGATATGGTTGTATTTGATATACTGCTATTATAAGAGCCATAAAAACTTATTCCATATGTTGCGTTTGATATAGAGCAATTGTTTACATAAATTCTTGAACAATTATCTATAAATATTCCACTTGTAGCATTTATTTTAAAGCCCTCTATTATTACCCAGTCAGCAGTGATTCTTAACCCACCCATGCTTATTTTTGGGTTGCCCATTCCAACAAGATTAACTGATTTGTTTATTAAAGCTCCATTATAATTTCCTGAATATACATAAACTGTTCCTCCGACACATACCGCATCTACTCCTTCTTGAATTGTCCTTAAATGCTTTTCATCGTACCATTCAAGAGGGGCATCATCATCAACCCATACTACTGTTGTATATCCAACTCCCTCAGCCATCCAATTTAGAACATTTCTCAAATATGCTTCTCTGCTTTCATTTGTTATAGCATTAGAATTGAGATCAAAACCAAGAACAATTGAGCGGTTTGCACCTCTTAAGGCGTCTATCGCATACTCACCTACAGGAACATATCTTGAATAAACTTTAATGTCATCAACCGCCCACTCTGCGCCGTCTCCTCCCTTATAAACAAATGCAATACAAACATTTTGTCCGGCATAATAGCTTAAATCAATTGTTCTTTTTACCCAATTCTGGTTTGTTGAAACACTCATCTCTGCTAATTCAACAAAGTCTGTTGGAGGAACTCTGCTTCCTGTTGAAATCCATACTCCATGATAAGTATAATAGCTCATATATCTATTCCATTCATAAAATTCTAATATGCCGTTGCTTGGAACCACAAAAGATGGGCTTACAAGCCAGTCATTGCAATTCTGCCACCAGTGCACTGTCTCATCATGATATGCACATTTTCTACCACTCAAAGTAAGTGATTGCCATCCAGGATTGCTAAAACCAAGAATGTATTCTTCCCATCCATTTGGTGGAAAACTGCTCTCAAAACTTTCATTTATTACCTCATTTTTTCCTTCAGAAATAAGAGAATAATTAAACAGAGCTGAGCTATTTTTATTCAGTTCATAAATTTTCATAGGCGAAGTTATGACAATATTTGCTAGTCCATAAGTAGAGGAGTATGAAGATGTTCCAATTACTCCTTTTAATATTCCTCCAGATATATTCATAGGGCCATATGAAAAAGTTCCTGGATTTGGATAATAATCATTTGCAAAGTATCCTGTTATACCTGAATGATATCCTGAATTTATTCCTCCAATTGGTTCAATCAGACCAAGAGTTTCTCCAAGCCATATTTCATGCTCATTTACTCTATTTCCAGAATAATTCTGTAAATCCCTGACAACATAAGTTCCAGTTAAAAGAATTGTTCCATTGTGATTTAAATGCTCTTTTATTTCATAAACATGGTCTGAAGTATCATCTGCTCCTTCTGTCATTGAAGTGCTCCATGTATTGTTTATTCCGTCATTAATTGCCTTTCCTCCATCCCCGGGAAAATCTCCGCAACTCCATATAACTATGTCATACTCATCAAGCAATGTTGCTGTTATATTTTTCCCTTTTTCAGAGCCGCCTACAAATTTCCAGCTATCTATTGCCTTACCTGTAGAGTAATCCACTCCTAATCTTGAAAGAGCTACAAGTATATTACTAATTCCATCCCAGTTTCTTGGGCTTGCTGGCGTGTTATCAACAACAAGAACACTTCTATAAGTAAATGGAGAAGATATAACAATTGTTTTGTTTGCTATTCCTATTCCTCCCTCATTATCCATCACTTTCAGCTTTACAGTATAGTTTCCTGAGCTGCTGAACATATGATATGGATTTACACCAATTGCATCATCAAACTCGCCATCATTATCAAAATCCCATGAATAGCTTACAATTTCACCATCTCTATCATATGAGCCAGATGCATCAAAAAATACATAATTTTTTGTTGTTGGCTGCTGAGGAAAATAAGAAAATATTGCAAATGGCAATATATTTGGAACAATTATATTATAGCTTGTTGAATTTGTAGCACCATTATTATCTGTTACAACTAAGGTTACAGTATATGTTCCACTTCTGTTGTAATAATGAACTGGATTTTGCTCTGTGGAGGTTGCTCCATCTCCAAAATTCCAGTAACAGCTAACTATATACCCATCTGTATCAAATGAACTATCAAGAAAAGATACAATTCCTTCGCCACTATTGTTATCCCAGCTGAAATTTGCTACCGGTTTTTGATTTTCTGTAACATTTACTGGTGGATTTTCAAAACCATATCCACTTGTTGCTGTTGCTGTTTGATATTCATCGTCAGTAACAGTTAAAGTAATGTTGTATATCCCACTGCTTGAATACCTGTGCAAAACAACTTTCCCATAACCAATGTTTCCATCTCCAAAATCCCATCTATAAGAAATTATTTCTCCACCATCCGGGTCATAACTTTGGCTTGCATTGAACTCAACAATTTCCAGAGTTTTAGGACTTAGAGGGGCATATCTAAATTTTGCAACAGGGGGAACATAATTTACAATGCCTTCTCTTAATATCCCAGCAAAAATAATTGAATTGCTTTCTTCATCAACAATAATTGCACTTATCTGCCAAAATGTTATATTCCCGAATATCGCATTTCCATTTATATCTATATATTCACCTATATTCCATCTATCATTTCCATCTCCTTTAAAGGTTGCATTTTCCCCTATCAAATTTCCTTCCGAGTTAAAGGAGTATTGCTTGCTTTTAATCTCTCCTTTCCATATCACTATTTTTAATTTATCAAGATTTAATTCACTCCCTCCTCTATGCTCTATTATTATATGTTCTGCTTCATTTATATAGCCAACAAAAGTAACATTTGGAGTATTTTCTGGCTGATTTATTGAAAAAACATATATTCCAACAACTGAAAATGTGCTTATTGCTATTGCAAGAAGTAATATAGTTCCAACTACCTCCGATACTCCACTATCCCCGAGCCAAACAAACTTTTTATTCCTCATTTTTCCACCATTTGCTAACTTTTTGCTAACAATATATATTTAACAAATATATAAAGATTTTGCTGGATAGATTAATCGTAAACCTGAATAAAGCCTGAAACAACCATAAATTATATAATTCATTTTTTAATAAGGGAATGTGAAAATGAAGTTAAAAACATTTATTGTTGTTATGCTGTTAGCATTACCAACTACATTGCCACTTATAAACGCACAGGGAAAACCTGATCTCTATATTGTCAGATACCGTTATTCCCCGGAAAAAATATATGAAGGAGACCAGTTAAGAATAAATATTACAGTTGGAAATAGAGGGAATGAAAAGGCGGAAAGCATTGCAATCGCTCTTTTTGTAGACAATTCAACAAATAAAGTAGATGAAGCAACAATTCCATTGCTGAATGCAAGCGAAGAAAAGGAAAAAGCATTATACTGGCTCACACAAAAAGGACAACATACTCTCTACATCTTCCTTGATTACACCTCAACAATAGACGAGCTCGACGAGGACAACAACATCTTAACCCTCCAAATAGAGGTGCATGAGCCCCAGTACCCGCAATTCCCGCCCGCGCCTGAGCGGGCGGAATGGTGGGATGGGAGATGGCATTACAGGGTGCCAGTTATTTTTTCGATGATCGGGGAAAGGGAAAATTATCCTTTTGAAAATAAGATGGTTTTCTGCGAGGTGAATTTTACATATCTGATGGATAAGATATATGAACTGCAGGCGGGTAGCTTTTCAAAGAGGACTTTTTATCCCAACTCCATAAGAGTTGTTGAATATGAGCTGAAAAATGATACATGGGTTGTTAAAAGGGTTGTGGGCAGAGAGGTTATTTTTAGCGATGAGTATGACGCATATAAAAATGCAAAAGTGAAAATAGCATGGGTTATGGAAGGGGAGGCGAGGCCACATGAAAGAAGATTCTATTATATTTACTGGGATACTGTTGAAAATGGATTTAAGGAAGGAGATTTTGGAAAAATATATTCTGGAATAAAAAATTGTGAGTTTGAGGAGCAAACTTCATGGAAAAATGTTACTGAAGGAACAATAAAATGGAATATGAGTTATTATGTTGACCCTGTTGAAGGAGATGGTTGCTACAGGATATATGCAAAGGGAATTTATGGAGCGGGCTATTTATGGAGTCCGAGCTATTCAAAATTATATCAGGATTTTAGAATTCCGGATGGAGGACTGAGTTATTATATCCTTCATTCCAAAATTTACTTTTCATCAGATATGGATGTAATGTGGAAAATAACAATTGATGGACAAACGATTGAAGCTGGCTACTCTACAGGGGGATGGAAAGAAATAACAAAAAATATTACAAGCTATTTAAAAGGAAAAAGCTATGCAACTCTTTCTTTCATAATAGATGTCCCATCCACAATATTTGATACAAAAGAGCATGAAATTTTAGCTTATATCGATGCTTGCTGGATAGAAACTCAAAATTTGGAATATGAATTATTTGAAAATAAATCCTATGGATGGAGTGGAAAAGTAAAAGAAATAAAGAAAAATTATGTAATAGGAGTAGCTGGAAATGATACAATAGATAGAATAGAAGTAGAAAGTGATGCGGAGCTTGATGAGGTTGTAGCAATTCTTTACTCACCAGAAGGAAAAATTGAATCATATTCAATGCCAATAAGTGATGCAAGCTTTGAAAGAGACGGCTCAACATCTCTTTTCTCAAATAATGAATGGACCTCAAGCTCAAGAACAACAAATATTGCCCACTCTGGAACAAGAGCAATCGAATTAAAATTGAAGAATTATATAGGAAAATGGGAATTCCAGAATAGAAAAGTTAATTCAAATGATTCTTGCGGGCTCAGGCAAAATATTACCTATGAAATACCCTTATCAAATATCCCTTCCCTCTATTTCTGGTATAGAATTGATAAATATAATTCAAAAAGCTCCCTGATATACACCCTCTATATATATGGCTCATCTCCTAAATCAATTGAAATACCAATAAGCTCACTAACTGCAGATAAAGAATGGCACAAATATGAAATACCAAAAGAAAAAATAGATGAATGGCGCCAGAGTGGCGGATCAGTGAGCGCAATAGAAATAAAAATTGTTGCGAGGGCGGAGGAGGCGGAAAATACAATTTATATCGATGATCTGGGCTATTCTTTTGTTCCATCAGATGGCAGGAGAGCATGGTATATAGAAAACTTCTATAGATTTGTTAATAACCCAGGGAAATGGAGAATTGATATAATATTGGTAGATGGCTCAGATTATAGAATTGAGAAAAATATCTTCATTGATGTTGATACCGCTCCTGATTTGACAATAACAAAAATTGATTGCCCCAAAAATGTTAAAGAAGGGGAAAAAGTAAATTTTGCTGTTTATGCGAAAAATAGCGGGGTAAAAGATATAAATGAAAGTGTTCCTATAAATGTTTCCCTATTGGTATATCAGGGAAATAGTTCATATAGATTTGTTAAATCAATAAATGGGCTAAGGGTAAATGAGATAAAGAAAATAGATTTTGAATGGAGTGCAATATATGGAATGGAAGAATATAATGGTAGATGGGAAGTGGTTGCAAGGATAAATGAGAAAGGAGAAATTCTTGAAAAGGATATGAGCAATAACTGGTGGCATACTTACCTAATTGTTGAACCAATGCCTGATTTAGAGATAAACATGGATGATGTTCTTTTTGAACCTTCGAATCCATCGGAAAATTCAACATTTAATGTATCAATAATTGTTCATAATGTTGGATACAAAAATGCAACCGCAAAAATATCTCTGTATTCAAAAAAGATTGGAGATGAAAAATTCATTTTAATTCAAAATACAACAATTGAGAAATTTGTAGAAAAGAAAAAGTGGGAGAGAGTAATTATACCCTGCAAAATGGGGGGAGGAAAATATAATATAATGGTTGAAATAGCTTGTGAGGGAGAGGTAAATCTAGAAAACAATTTTGTTATAAAAGATATAAAAATAGGAATAGTGGAAGATTTTAATTCGCCATTAATAGAAGGAGTAAGAGCGGAGCCAGAATTGCAGGGAATTGGAAAATATGTAAATATTTCCGCAAGAATATATGACAATGAAACATCCGTGGATAGAGCATATGTTGTTTTAGGAGAAAATGAATATATAATGAAAAGATTCGGTTGCACAGATATATATTATGCAAACCTGAGATTTAATGAAATCGGTTTTTACGAGTTCTTTATAATGGCTTTTGATACTTCAAGCGAGGAAAATTATGCGGAAAGCAAAGAGCTAAAATTCAGAATCATCTATGAAGGAATAGAAACATCTCCGCCGAATATAACAGGTATAGCAATAAATCCGCCGACCGCCAGGCAACTTATCGGGGAAAAGGTGAATATTTCCGCATATATAGAAGATGAAAGTGGAATTAAGGATGCTTTTATTGTTATAGATGGCTCGGAATATAATTTATCAAAGGGAGCGGGGAAAATATATTATTATGAAGGATCCTTTAATAAATGTGGTAGATATTCATTCTTCATAAAGGCAATTGATAATTCTGCAAATTTAAATACCGCAATCTCTGAAACATATTATTTTGAAATTCCTTATGACTATGATTTAGATGATGTTCCTGATGAAATAGAAATCTCCATAGGTGGAAATCCAAAGAATGCGAGCCAGACGATAAATGTGAGCGATGGAAATGTGAATGGCTATCTTATATGGATAGAAAGTGAAGGAACATACATTTATTGGAATAAAGATAGAAACGAGACATATAAAACAAAAGAAGTTGATGTTGATGGAGATGGATTGCCTGACTATGTTTTTGATAGAGATGGGGATGGAGAAATAGATTCATGCTATAATAGAATAATTAATTCTTTAACTCCATATAAAGAGATAAAGGAAGAGAAAGTTAAAACAAACCCTTCATGGCTTATCCTTCCTTTACTGCTATTTCTGGTTGTTTGCGCACTTTTTATCTTCATAAAGAAGAGAAAATAAGGCGAATATAGGGAACAAATATAATCGACAAAATCATGAATAAAATCAGTATGGATACAAATTTTGATGCTATAGAAGAAATTTTTTCCGCTTTTTTACTCCTTGAAAATAAAAAAGAGATACTATCTTTAAGTATATAACCTCCATCAAGAGGTAGCAGGGGCAATGAATTAAATGCCCCAAGGGCAAAATTGAGCCAGAAAATCCAGTAAATTAGATTATATGAAATCCAGAATACTGGGGTGCAGGAAAAGGCTTTTGCCAGATCTTCTGGAAAAGGAGATAAGCCATAAAAGGGAAAAGTAATGAAATTTAGAAATTTGTTCAAGTATGAACCAAAATTACTTTTTGTCAGAGGATTCAAAAGATTTTTGTAATAATTTGGTTCAATAACAATATCATTTAACCCTAAAACTGAAATTCCTAAAAATCCTTTTCCTTCATCCTCGCTTTTGTGGGTATAATTATATTTGTTTTCAAGAATTACGATTGCATTTCTGAAATCATTCAAAAAATATTTAATTTCTATCTCTTGATATGCCTTTGTTTCATTCATTACCCTATAAAAATCACTCCAATTTTTTATCTTATTTCCATTTATTTCATAAATTATGCTTCCTTCAACAATTCCATATTTTTCCGCTGGATAATTTTTTTCCACCCTATTTATATATGCACCAAAAACTATTTTTTTGTTGGAAATGTTGTAAAAATTTCCAGGTACCATTTCTTTCTCTATTTCCTGAAAATCTTTCAAACTCTTTATCTTGCTCCCCTCTATATTGGTTATTATATCTCCTCTTTCCATTCCAAATGCGGGGTTGCTTACAATCAATCCTTCTTCCTTAGCAACAATATTCATTGATAAAAATGAGAGCAGGATTATGCAAACTATTGCAACAATTATATTTGAAGTGGGCCCAGATGCAAAAACCCTGCCCCTCTTTATTTTTTTAGCTCTCTTCAACCTTTCTTCATCTGGTTCAACAAATGCCCCGATTGGAAGAATAAGGAAGATAAGGCCAAGAGATTTTATTTTTATCCCCCCATACCTTGCAAGTATCCCGTGGGAAAATTCGTGTATTACCATCGCAATTGCTAGCGCTATTACTCCATAACCAACAGGTATAATTGGATTTATTCCAGGTATCCCAAGCATCAGCCGGGGGGATGGCGCCCTCTCCACGGGGAGAGAAAAAGAAATAATTGCGTTTCTTAAGATAAGATAAGTGGTTATTGTCATGGCAAGGATGCATATTAAGATTGAGATATTTCCATAATATTTCCAGTCAAATTTTTTTGATATTCTGTCAATTAAATTTTTACCCTTTTCTGTTTTCCATATTAAGAGGGGAAAAGATGCTTCCAGGCCATATTTTTTACCAATTTTTTTCAACATGTAAAGTAAGATAAACCAGGAGGCAAATACGACGAGAATATAAAAAATTATTTCACTCCTTTCCATAGATATCCTCTAAAATATGATATAGCACGCTTCCTATAAAAGCAACTAATATTCCAGCGGTTATTTTTGCAAGAAATGGAACTGATAAAACATATTCAGTAAATATTGACTGTATTGATTTTTCTCTTATTATTTCAAGCAGGATTGTAAGGGATGCGGAGAAAATTAATCCAAATGCTGCAAGCGAGAATGGAACTATTGAATAACTCCATAAAACTCTCTTTTCTTTAAAATAAACATCTATAAATCTTCCCAAAGCAATGTTTAATATAGCTATGATGATCCACCATATTATATCATTTAAAAATTTTATAACATATTCAGAAGTTTTTAAGTTAGCATTTTTAAGCAATTCTATTTCAGATATAACCGCAAGGATTATTATAAAAAAGGAAAGTATTGTGGAAAAAACTGTCATTCTTCCTATCTTTAAGCCCAAAATAAATTCTTTAAAAGCTTTTAAAATGGTTTCTTCAATATGTAGAACTCTTATGAGTAAATATACTCCAAGAACAATAAATATGGAAGAAAGGCCAAGAGAAAAGGAGCCAAATATTATTGCAAATCCCCAGATGAGCAATATTATTGCAATCGGTAACATAATTCTTCTTTGCAATTTTTCCTCCCTCAGTAGTTTAGTGAGCAGATAATATGTTCCTTCGAGTGTCTCACTTTGTTTAACAACAACCCTTTTTAAAGAATCTATTTTTACTCTTGAACTTATTATAGGGATTATATATTCATCCTCCGCCCCATCTGTAACAAGAATTACTTTATCCGGCTTCACTTTTTCAAGAACTTCATCTAATTGCTTTGCAATAATTGAATCTGATATAACACCCACTCTCTTATCTCCACATATTGTTGCAATTTCCGCATTTTCCATGCTTTCATAAGTAGCAATAGCGGAAAAAAGGCAATTGGAATCCGTATCCTCAGGATCTTTAAGTGCCAGTTTTTGCGCAGCTTCCAGATTTGCTTTTTTACCTACTATAGGCGAATTTACGCCCGCCTTTTCTCCGAAGTCATTGTCCCTGTCTATGCATAGGATAAGTGTTTTCATCTGAATAAAATTCATTTACTAATAAATAACCTTTTCCATAATTTTAACTTTTTATTTTTCAAAAAATTAAACCACTAAATATATTTAAGTATCGTTAAAAGGTATACTTAACTCAAAAATTGATTGTGGGCTATCAAACCAGTATCTCTTGTAACCTTCAGCTAGAAGGTTTTTATCGTCGGTAAATAAGCACAAGTAAGCTCTAATCTTAAGATTTTCGAATTCAAATATTTTTGGTGAATCAAATTTACCAAAAATTCTTACAAATCCATCAACCTTATACTCAAAGTCAGTATGTTTTATACCTTTAGGATCAACAAACACAATAAAGTAATCATCGCCTCTCTTTAGCCAGAATATGAAATCTGGTTTGAAGCTTCTAATAATGTTACTTTCTGGATCATAATATGGTATATAAACCTCATCCAAATATTCGTCTATTTTACTGAATATCCACCAATCTACTCCTAATTTATCTCTGTTATTTTCAAGAAAATTCTCCAAATTATTAATGAAATTAATTTCGCTCTTTGTCTTAATTACATGCTTGATATAATCTATTTTTTCCTTTGTTGAAAGAATCAATGGTGTAAAGTAATGCTCTGCGACATACTTTATTCTTAAATCTTTAAAAGTTTCTTCTTTCGAATATTTTTTAGAAATCTCTTCATATAATTTACTATACTCTTCTGGAGAAACTTTCCCGTATATATCCTTCAACTTCTTTTCTTCTTTCTGCTTTTCTGGATAATTTGCTACTTTCCTTATCTTCTCATCTAATTCTTTCTGTTCTTCTGGCTTTTCGAAGAAAACTCTAATTTTCTTGAAGTGGATTATTTCATCCTCTAAACATTTGAATTTATCCAAGTCTTTGAGATTCAGGTTGAAATGACTTATAATTTTGGATATGATTGTTTTAAACTGTAAACCTTC
Source organism: Thermoplasmatales archaeon (assembly GCA_014361195.1). NCBI lineage: Archaea > Methanobacteriati > Thermoplasmatota > Thermoplasmata > Thermoplasmatales > Thermoplasmatales archaeon. Next base: position 51,260 of record JACIWA010000001.1, read on the forward strand.
AATCGCAGATAATTTATAGTATTTATCCTGATTTTCGAAGCTCTTTTTTATATGTTGTAAAAGTTCTGGAGAGATATCGTGTGAAACAACAATTACTCTATCGTCTGTACTATTAAAATACTCCCTCAGAACATCCAAATGATTTTCTGAGATTGGAAATTTTTGTGGTTCTCTTTCCAAGTATAATTTTCTTGACTCTTTGTATACAGGAATAAGTAATGTATAACTCTGAACATTTTCGTTTATAGTTAAATCCAAAACACCTTTTAATTCTTTTTCAACTCTCAGTGTATTTATGACCTCCTTCAAAGCGTTTCTATTTGTGCCAAAAACAAATAGAGTTTCTAATGGCTGAATTGCCGTATCACTACCAAATTTACGTAATATGCCATCATCTTCATTTTTATTGGATAGATTTTTTAACCGTTTTCTTTTGTTCTTAAGAGGTTCTATTCTTATTCCTCTACCTATTGATTGTATGACAAATTTTTTGGCGTCTGTTCCTGTCCCTATGTTAATAAATAAAATCAAATTTGGTCTGTTAGAGTCCCAGCCCTCATAAAAAGCTCTAGAACCCATCAAAATGCTAATTTCTCCCCTTTCTTCTATCCTTTCAAAAATACTTTTATTTTCATAGCTTTCATTAACCTCATAACCCTTTAGATTATCTTTTATCCACTTTACAGCATCCCCTATTTTTATTAGAGCAAATGGTTTATCACTAGTTTTAAGTTTGAATATTACCTCCTGACGTTTTTCAGGAATAGTTAAAGCTTCAATACTGCCAAAACTATCGGAATTGTAGATAGTGCTAAGAATACTCTTTAATGTAATTGATTTGAGCAGGTTTTCATCGATGGTTACAGGAATATTTTCATAAACAAATGATGGATTCTCAGAAAATTCTTTTAATAGCTCTTCTATTGATTTTTTTAGCAAGTTTTCGTCTACATCACCCTTTCCAATACTTTCTAATTCATTGAAGAATAACTTTAGGTCAGGTTCTTCCTCTTTCACTTCAGAAAGATTTACGGTATTGACTAAAGTTAACATCAATGGTTCATGGTAAATACCCTTTACAATTCCAACTGCATTTTCATGAACCTTCTTTATGTAGGTTAATAGAACCAATGATTTTAAAACAATCTTTTTCTTTTCTATACTATTGTAATCTTCTTTTTCTTTGAAAGCTCTGATTTCTTGCTTGAGAATATGGATATGTTTTCCGTAACCTTCTGAAACAAATCTTTCTAGGTTGAAATTGAAAACAGTTGTTATTATATCACTATTATCAACAAAGGTAGCTGAAAAATTAAATAAGAACCCGTTTCTTGCCATGATAGAATAAAGCATCTGCCTTTTTGACTCTTCCTTATCTCCTTTGTGTGCCTCATCAAGAATTATGTACCAATTACCACCATTCTCATAGTTTCTGAAATCAATTATTTTCTCCTTTTGTTCATCACTTATCAAGTCTGATCTATAATAGAAGACTGTTATTTCATTAGAGAAAGGCACCAAGCTCTCTCTTTTCACTGTTTCGTATTCTGTTAATTCTATCAGTTTAATTCCTAAATCCCTTTTTGCTAATTCATTAAATTCATTAACATGCTTTTTGAATTGAGCAATCAAATCTTCTCTATGTGTGAGAAAAAGAATATCTCGTTTTGGAATCTCTCCAGCATCCATCAGTTTTTTCAAAATTTCAATTAGCTTTATTAATACCAAAGATTTTCCTGAGCCAGTAGCCATCCAGAAAGCGGATCTGTTGATAAAATTTTCAAAATTTATGATATCATTTTCAGAAGGATAATATTGTTGTAGTATATCTGCAACTTTTCCTTTAAGTTTAGAAAGCTTAATGCTAACATTCTTTTCTAAATTTTTCTCTAATCCATTGGCAATATACCTTTGATAAAATTTAGATTTATCTGCATTATCAATTTTGAAAAACAAGTATAAGCATTTAATAGCATTTTTTAAAGCATCTTCTTGAAAATCCCATAACCTCTTGCTATTTGAAAAACTTTTTGTATCTAAAGAGCTCCAATTGTAAGGCAATTCTTCGAATTTAATATCTTCAACTATTGATTCTAGAATTGGTCTAACTATCATGCTGTCCACCAAATCAGAGGTTTAACTAATTTATAATCTAAATCCTTTAGGTTAACCTTTTCTCCATCTTCAAATTCAACTTCATCAACACTTATTCTTTTAATCCATTTTCCAAGAAAGCAAGATAGAGTTTCAGCAATATCTATGTTCTTGTAAAGCTTAGACAAATCAACTTTTACTTTATTTTTCTCATAATCAACTTCTAAAGCCTCCAACAACTTCAAATCTTTCATAAAAATGTATTGATTGTATGGATCTTCACCTGGAGCTAAGAAAGGATCAGAATCCTGATATTTTACATTTCTTAATGTTTGTTCGAATTGCTCTAATTCAAAATATTTGAAAAAGCCACCTGCATTATTTTCATTGTATTTTTCTTTCACATCTTTTTCCTTTGAAATCCCTGTTTTATCATAAGCCAATACCTTTTTCATTCTCGGCAAAACCACAGTGTAAAAATGCTCTCCCATCTCAATGCCAATCCATTTTCTTTTAAGCTTGTGTGCTACCGCAGTTGTAGTGCCTGAGCCAAGGAAGAAATCCATAACTAAATCTCCTTCATTGGATGTAGATTCTATGACACGCTTTAAGAGGATTTCGGAGTTTTCGGTGATAAATCCCCAACTTCGTGAATATCCCGGAATATCTGTCCAATTATTCTTTAAAGTAGTCCATAATGGTGCATATAATATTTTTTCCTTTTCTATCTTTATTCTTCCACTATTTTCTAATTCCTTAATTTGTTCTTGTTTTAACCCCCATATTCTTCCTTCGGGGGCCTCTATTTTCTTACCGAAAATAATTCGATATTTATCTTCTTCTCTTCTCCCTTTTCCAGGTAAAAATGGTTCCCACCATTTTTCAATTTCTCTTTTTATTCTAATTTCATTAAATAATGCTTTATCTGTTTTAGCATAAAAAAATAGAGTATCAATATCAACCATAAATTTATTCAATCCTTTAGCATATTTAAAAAATTCTTGTGTTCTATTTACAACAATCTCATTCCTAAAATTCTCCTCACCAAAAATTTCATTCATCAAAAGCCGGACATACATATTGCCGTTGTAATCGCATCTTACAAAGATACTTCCTTTTTCATTTAATAATTCTTTTTCTTTCACCAATCTCAATCTATTTTCTAAAATTGTAATCCAAGTAGCATCTTTGAATTTTACATTATAGAAATAGTCAGCATCTTGCTCTTTGTTGAAAGGAGGATCAATGTAAATTGTTTGTATTTTTTCTTTGAATTTTGGGAGGATTGTGTTTAATGCTTGGTAGTTTTCGCTTTTGATTAGCCAACCATCTAAAGCTTCATCTAAGTTATCAAACAAAGAGAGAATTTCCAATTCCAAATCTTTGAAGTATTTTGTATCTATTGGCAAGAAATTGTATTTAGAATTAAGAGTCTTTCCATCCAAAGTATTAGTGAAGAAATCCTCTGTTTTGAAGTTTTCATCAACAATACCTAAATCTTTCCATTCTTTTACTTGCTTTTCAAAATTTTTGTGTTTCAAAATCTTTTCAATTACTTTAATTCCTTTCTTTGCTATCCTATCTAGAGTTACAACATAATTTGAATTCAATACAAACTTTGGCTTATTCCAAATTCTTACCAACTCATCTTCAAACTGGGAAATGAAATCAATTATCTTATAAGCAATCTCTTGTAGCACTTTCAATTGCTTTATTCTTTTCTCACTAAATTCGCTTTTATCCGAGAATTCATACTGATAAAGCCACAAATCAAATTGTTCTTTCAGAAATTTCTTAGCATTTTTGGTTATGAAATAGTCCACTTCGCTTTGTTTTTCAAATATTCTAAAAGCTTTCTCTAAAATCTCCTCATCTAATTTTATGCCTTTTTCTTTAAGCTTCTTTATGATTTCATTTAGTTTTGTTTCTCTTCCTCTTTCTGAATACATAACATAGAAAGAAATTGTACCGTCTTTTCTTACCTCTTTTAATTCATAAATGATCTCTCTTTTCTCCCATGCTTTTTTGTGTTCTAACTTTGAAACATCAAAGAAGAACTTGAAACCATCAGTTTCAATATTTATGCTGTTGAATATTCTATCAGTCTTAACATAATAAAGCATATTAGTTTTCCAGAACAAGCTTACATCTTTCCTATCAGTATAAACTTTTTCATAAATTCTTTCAGAAAATGGAGTACTAACAAAATAAACCGAGCCACTCTCGCTGAAGTATCGCTTGAAGAAACTATAAAGTTTGTAATATAATTCTTCTTTAAATTCTGGGAATTCCTTAAGTTTTTCTTCAATTTCTTTTTTCAATAAAATAAATATCTTGTCGAAGTATCTAGATTTAATCTTCATTAAGTTAATGTAACCAGAAAATCCTTCGATTTTTGCCCCTATAAAAATACCTTTAAGAGATTCATAAAACCTGCTTTCTGAATTATTTTTAGCTTCCATTTTATCAACCTTTGGAATTTTTATGTTTTCCAAACATGAATAGAGCAAACACCACTAAAGAAAATAAGAAAAAAGAGAATTTAAATCTTTTCCTGAAGAATGGCTATTGCAGTTTAGAGAAGTGCAAACTTGGCTAAAAACTGTTAGCGATAGCTTTTGTTCTAAAGAAAGACAGCGAATTGATTGGTGAAAGGATAACACCAGAGAGTTCACTATTCGTTGGTAGAAAAGAGAGGAGTTAAACCAATAATTGCACAAAGATTTAATGAAACAATTAATATGGAATTATGAGAGTTCATTGCCTTAGAAATTTCATCAAAGAAGTTTTTAGCGAAGAAATGAAAAATAAAATATCATCAAAACAATATGAAAGCAAGATAGTTTTAACTGAAGAAGTAATTGAACTTAGTAATCTTGGCTATGAATGCCAACCTTTAGTAAAAGGGGTGGCTGATGAGGCGAAAGGCAAATATAATGTTAAAAGGTAGTTAAATATATATTCTTTTATTTAATCCACATCCATGATTTCAGTATCCAACAGGGTAAAAAATATATCATATGCGATAAGAGAGGTAGTTGTTTATGCCCGTGGGCTGGAGAAGAAGGGTATAAAAGTTCTTAAAATGAATATCGGTGATCCAATAGCATATGATTTTGACACACCTTTGCATATAAAAGAAGCTCTTTATAAAGCGGTTTTAAACAAAAACAATGGCTATGCTCCATCTGAGGGCTATGTAGAGTTAAGAGAAGAAATTGCAAAAAGAGAAAAAAGAAGGAATGGAATGAGCTATAATGTGGATGATATTTGCATAACTACAGGTGTAACTGAGGGTTTGCAAATTTTCCTTTCCGCATGCCTTAATGAAGGAGATGAGCTTCTTGTTCCTGGCCCAACTTATCCTCCCTATAATTTAATCACATCTTTTAATGGAGCAAAACCTATTCCTTACGCTACATTAGAAGAGCACAATTGGCAGCCAGATGTTGATGATATAAGGAAAAAAATAAATGATAGAACAAAAGGAATTGTTGTTATAAATCCAAATAATCCAACAGGAGCCCTCTATTCCAAAAAAACTTTAAAGGAAATAATTGATGTTGCGGGGGAGCATAATGTGCTTGTTGTTTCAGATGAAATATACGATGACATACTTTTCGATGCCCCTCACACCTCCACCGCTTCTCTTGCAAAAGATGTTCCTGTGCTCACGCTTAATGGTTTTTCAAAAGTTTATCTTGTGCCTGGATGGAGAGTAGGTTATGCTCTTTTCCATAATCCAAATGGTGAGCTCAATGAGCTTAAAGATGCTTTCTTAAGAATTGCTAGGGCAAGGCTCTGTGCAAATTCTGTATGCCAGCTTGCAATGGTTGAGGCATTGAGGGGAAGCCAGGAGCATATAAAGGAAATGGTCGAAAAATTGAAGAAAAGAAGAGATTTTGCATATAAAAGGATAAATGAAATAGAGGGCCTCTCAACAAGGAAGCCGGAGGGCGCATTTTACATATTTCCAAAAATAGAAAAGAATGCATGGAAGAGCGATAAAGAATTTGTCCTTGATGTTCTCAACGAAGCGCATGTTCTTTTCGTTCATGGCTCTGGCTTTTGCGAGAAATATGGGAAAAATCATTTCAGGGCGGTAATATTGCCTCCAATAGAAATGATGGAGGAAGTTTTTAATAGGTTAGAAGCATTTATGAAAAAAAGGTGAAATAAATGAAAGAAATAACAAAAGGAATAGTTGCTCTTGTAGCCATTTTAGCGATAATATCGGGGATTTATGGATATACTCTCATAGAGAAAAGCTATTTAAGAGAAGGAGATTTTGCGGAAATTTATTATATTGGCTATTTTGAAAATGGAACTGTTTTTGCATCCTCTTTCAATGAAAATGTGAGCTTCGATACTCCTTTTGATGATAAAAATTATAATTTAACTCCCTTAAAAATATATATGGGAGACACAACTAATCTTTCAGAAAAAATAAAATATCCAGAGGGATGGAGCTATACGTCTTTAGGAAATATAAAGGACTGGAAAATTAATGAAATAGAAGGATTGTATGAAGCATTGAAGGGAATGAAGAAAGGAGAGGAAAAAATAATAGAGCTTGAGCCAGGTAAAGCATTTAAAAATAAAGTTGTAAATGGGACAATTTTCATTTCATCCTTGGCCTTTGGATTTGATACAAAATTCAAGATTTCAAACATAAGCGATGATGCCGTGGATATAGAATGGATGCCAGAAATAGGAGAAAAATTCACTTTCCCGGATTATCCCCATTTACTATGGGAAAATTGTACTGAAGTAGTTTCTTACAATAACACAACTGTAATATTGAAAACAACACCTGACAGGCTGGATAATTTAACTCTTTATCCATGGTGGGAAAATGCGAGCACCGCAAGCTATAATGATACGCATATATTTATAACAACTACTCCTCCTTTAGGAAATTTTACCGCTATTATATATGGAATGGAAATAAGTGGAAGTGTAAAAAATATAACAGATGAAAAAATATATCTCGAATTTTATTATGGCGGGCAGACATTCAGCGAAGAAGTAAACAGGACAGAAACCTTCAATAGGACAGCGGAATATCCAAAAGTTTTTGAGGGAATCCAAAAAGCGGTTTTGGAAGAAGAATTGCTGAAAAATGGATATAGCTTCCATGAGCTTGCGGGAGAGAAAGTTATTTTCAGAGTAAAGGTGGTGAATGTCTATAAAGCGAGTTGATTCCTGATCTCTATTTCAAAAGCATACAGGAAATCATTTTCTCTTCCTTTTGGAATAATTGCTCCTGCCGCTGAGCAATGGCCTCCTCCTCTTCCCCCCAGTGAAATTGCTACTTTTTGGATTGCCTCAGATAAATTAATTTTTTTTGCAAGAATCAAAGGAAGCCTCGCAGATACTTTTATTCCATCATTTGTTGCTGCAAAGCCAATAAGGGGGGATTTTATTTCCTCTTCTTTTAATAATAGCCCAGTCACTGTACCGATTAAATTTTCATTTATATGGCCATCTCCATGAAAATAGAGTAATTTTCCATATTCTTCAATCTTGTTTTTTGCAAATGAAATGCATTTGTATAAATTTCTCCTGTATTTTTCCAGTATTTCATCGCATTTTTCATAATTTCTTTTCATGCATATATCAACCGCGAAATTTGCTTCTCCATTTCTTGCCATTGCATTTAAAATTGTTGTAATATCTCTTAAATCTTTTCCATCTATTTCATATACTTCTCCAAATATCCTGCTTATTTGCTCGTATGTGAAACCCTGGCTAATTAGTAACTTTATTAGAGAGGATAACAATATTTTCTTCTCTTCCCTACTTAGCTCATTCCAACTTTTTTCATGATTAATTCCAATTTTTTTAAGAAATGAAATTGAGCTACCTATTCTTTTAAATAATCCTGGAATAAAAGGGTCTGATGCATAGGCAAGCATTTTATAAAGAGGCTTTTCTCTTCCATAAATCCTTATATCCTTTTTTATTTCAACTCTTGAACTGGCTAAAAGTTCTCTATTCATTCCAACAATCCTGCAGTATTTCAAATCCTGCAAATCACCTATTGCACCAACAATTGCTAAATCTGAAGTACAACTGAAAAAATTTGATGAAATTAGGTAGGATAAGCCCGCAGCGGAAATTTCCACTTCTCCATCTATTCCATAAAAAAAGGGATTTATAGAATTCTCATGAAACTTTTTGCTAAAATGATGGTCAGAAATAACACAGGAAATATTCTTTTCCTTTATTTCTTCAATGCTTCCATTCCCCAAATCAATAAACCATACGAAATTATCTTTATTCTCTTCAATTACTTTTTCATCGAGATAATTAACAAATTTAACCTCATTTTTTATTCCTCTCTCCTCTAAAGCATTACTTGCGATAGCGGCGCCTGCAACCCCATCCGCATCGTTATGGCTCAAAATAGTAATCATATCCTGCTTTTCTATTAACTTTGAAATCTCTTTTGCCTTATTTTTTATTCCCATCCCCGCTGAGAAATGAAAAGGGAGTAATAAATTTTTTCAAATTTTTAGGGCCTTATTTGCAATTACAGCCTGACCAAATGAAATTCCCCCATCTCCACATGGAACAAGAGTATTGATGAAGAATCTATATCCTTCCTTGATTACTCTTTTTTCTATTTCTGTAACTATATGCTCATTATAGGCACATCCTCCCGCAATAACAATATTTTTTGTGCCAACTTCATCCGCTTTTTCAATTGCAAGAGATGCAAAAGAGTCAGCTAAGTATTGCTCCGCAGAATAAGCCAGATCCTCTTTCCTTTTTTTAATATTATCCAGAATATTTACAAAAATTTCCTTCGTTTCTATAATCCCGTTTTTAATAACCGGCTCGATCTCTAAAACATTATTTCCTCTTCTTGCTAGGCTTTCAAGCTTCATTGCTGGTTCCCCTTCATATCTCATAACATGGCACACATCAAGCAATGCAGAAATCGCATCTAAAACTCTTCCACAACTACTTGTCTTTATTGAGCCTTTTCTCTGTCTAAAAATTATCTCTATCTCCTCTTCACCGTGAGGGAAGAATTTCTTTCTCTCATAAACAAAATCCTTTATTTTCTCTCCTAAAATCCCACACAGCATTCTCAAAGGATATTTAGTTGCCAAATCCCCGCCAGGCATCGGATAATAGCGGAGATGCCCCAGCCTCTTATATTCATCTATTGTTGAATATATTACCTCTCCTCCCCATGCATTTCTATCTTCGCCATACCCAAATCCATCAATTGCTATTCCTATCGCTTCATCAAGATTATTCTCCTCCATCGCCTTTGCAGTATGTGCATGATGATGCTGTATCTTAAAAACAGGAATATTTTCAGCCAGCTCTTCAGCATATCTTGTTGTAATAAAATCTGGGTGTAAATCACATGCTATTCCATCTGGTTTAAATTTCAGAATTTTTGAAAAATGTTCTATCGTTTCTTTTAAAAATTCAAAAGTTTCATAGTGAGTTAAATTTCCTATATGCTGGGTAAGAAAAGCATATTTATCTTTTAAAAAGCAGGCGGTAACATTTTCCTCTGCCCCAAGAGCAAGTATATTTTTTACTTTAAATTTTAAATTTATTGGAACTGGAGTATATCCTCTGCTCCTCCTTATCAAAACTGGCCTTTTACCAATAAATTTCACTATTGAATCATCGCTCCTCTGGTAAATTTTCCTGTTATAATAGAGAATGAAATCCGCTCCAATTTTCATTATTTCCCAATCATCCTTTATTATTGGTTTTCCGGGAAGATTTGCAGAGGTCATTATCAAAGGGTGATCAACTTTTTTGAATAAAAGATGATGAAGGCCAGTATAAGGTAACATTACTCCATAGTTATGCAATCCTGGAGCAACATAAGGCAATTCTTTTTTCTTTTCAAGCAATAAAATAGGGTGGATATAACTTTTCAAAATTTCTCTCTCTTCTTTCTTTAAATAGCATATCTCCTCTGCCATCTTCTCATCTTTTACCATCAACGCAAAAGGCTTTTCATCTCTTCCCAGCAATTTTCTCAATCTTTTTACCGCATTTTCCTTTGCAACACATGAAAGATGATATCCTCCAAGCCCTTTTATCGCAACTATTTTTCCATCTAAAAGCATCTTACAAGCCACCCAAATTGCTTTTTCTCCCTTTTCAACAATCTTGTCTCCCTTCAAAAATATTTTTGGACCACATTTTTTGCACGCATTTGTTTGAGCGTGAAATCTTCTATCCGCAGGATTTTTATATTCTTTTCTGCATTCCTCGCACATTTCAAATTCATCCATTGTTGTATTTGTCCTATCATAGGGTAATTTTCTTGTGATTGTAAATCTTGGCCCGCAATTCGTACATGTTGTAAAAAAATAGTTTTTCCTCCTCTCATCTTTTTCTATATCTGAAACACATTCATCGCATATTGCAATATCTGGAGGAAGTGAGGATAATCCCTTTCCTTCTCCCTTGCTTTTCTTTATTTCAAAGGTTCTGTAATTTTTTTCCTTACCATATTTGATTTTAATTGAATCAATTTTCGCCATCGGAGGCTTTTTTTCCTTTAAAAGCAAAATAAATTCATCGATTTTCTCTTTTTCTCCTTCTACTTCTATTTCAACCCCCGCCTGCCCTAAATTTAAAACATATCCATTAAGCCCGCAAATCTTTGCAATTCTATAAACAAATGGCCTGAAGCCGACGCCCTGCACAACCCCCTGAACAATTATTCTGGCGAGCACAAGAAAAAATAAATGGCATATAATAATTTTGATTGGGATAAAGTTATTTATTTGAAAAACATTATTCTTGATGGAGGAATTTCCTGTTGTTACTATAAAAAGAGGGAAAATTAAGAGGGAAAATAAAATATGGAGGAAAAAGGAAAGAATTGATTTGATAGATGGTTTGATAGAAAAACATGGTATGGTTTATATAATCGATATGGATGGTAAAGAAAAGGGCTCGCCGAATTTAAAACTTTATAAATCAATCGGGAAAAATATATGGGCGGATACATTTCCAAGAAGCATAGATGATGTGATTGACCTGTTTGTATGTGGAGTGGAAAGAATAACAGTTCGTTCTATTAGAGAGGAATTTTTTGAAGAAATAAAGAGCATAAGTGAAAACGAGATTTTTGTTTTTGAGAATATAGAGAAAGCGGAAAAATATAAACTGGCTGGAGTTGTTACTGAAAAAGAGCTAAACTTTGATAGCAGATTTCAGATATGGAAAATTGATAAGGAGAACGAGGTTATAAGGAGGTTAAAATAATGGATGATTTAAAAATACTATTTGCTTTCTTGTTCAATAAAAAGGGGGATAAAATAAGAGAAGAGGATGTTTTCAATGTTCTTTCATTTGAAATGGGATGGATGACCCCAAAAGAAGGCAAGAAAATAATAGAGAAAGGGCTGGAAAAAAATTATATAAAAATAGAGGAAAATTTAATAAAACCAAATTTTGATTATAAAGAAGTAGAAATACCTCTTGGCTTCAAATTCGATGAGAGTAAAATCAGTGAATATGAAAAAGATATATTTTCTAGAATTGTCAGCAGAATAGAAAAAAGTTTAAATATAGGGAATAAAAGGATAATGGAGGAAATAGAAGAAATGAGTAAAAATATGGAAGTCTATCCAGAAGTAGCAGCTCTTCTATATGCAAAGAAAAGAGGAATTGAGATAGATGATTTCGTAGAAGAAATAGAAAGAATGATATTTTCAAAGAAGTGATATTATAACTGGAATCATTAAAAATCCCATGCAAACACTTCTCCTTACTCTTAGTTCAAGGCATAATATTCCAATAAGAGAGGAAGTTAATAATATCAGCAGTCCCACTGGCCCATTTGATATTATAACCATTACTATTATTATCAGTAGGGAAATTTTCAGAATTAATTTATAAGAAATTTTGGATATGTTAATTGCAATTTTTTTCCCTATATAAATTGTAGCAAAATATGAAAAGATGGCGGAGATTATTACCGCAATCATAAAAAGATTCAGAGGATATGGAAAAATAATTCCTTCCCATCTTTCAATATAAATTAATTCCTTTATTGCAATTGCAAAACCACTTCTTGCTTTTAAAATAATAAAAAGAGCAATTATAACAAAGAAACTTGTTGCGGTGTTTGTTGCAGAAAGAATAGATATAACCTCTTCATTGCTTCTTTCTTTTTTGATTGTCATTACAATTGTTGTTGCAATTGCAGAGCTTATTCCTGGCAAAATCGAAACTATTCCTCCTGCGACTGCGCCCTCGCAAATAGCCCTTTTGCTCAAATCTCTCTTCTTGCTTTCCACTAATTGCTCAGGGATATCTGTTTTATAGGAGTAAATCAATGCGGGCAAGCCGAACAAACCAGTAAGGGCGGGGAAGATCGGCGAGGATTTTATAAGAAATGAAGAGCTCATGTCCCAAACCGCAAGCCCCAGCAAGCCGGAAATAAAAAATATCAGCAATGCGGAAAGAAAGTTTTTGTTTGTGAAAATCACTAATATTGAGATGCATATAAGAATCCATGGAACAACTTTCTCTATTGTGTAATAAAGATTAAGAGGACTTGTTAGGATAAATTTGAAAGGATAGAGAAGAATCATGCATATTATAACTGATAGCAAACTTGAATATGCGGATATTTCAACCGCTTCATATCCCCTTCCCTCCATAACCATTGAATGAGCGGGCAATGCAATCAAAGCTTTATCCTCATCTGGAGCTCCTATGAAAGTAGATGGTATAATATTTAAAAAAGTGTGAGCAATTGCAGCTGATATAATTAGGATGCATAAATAAATGGCAAATTCATTTGAAATAATAGAAGAGATAAAAATCATAAGGATGGCTATATTGTTTGTATGCAATCCTGGCAATAGTCCAGTTATTATGCCTATAAAAGAGCCAATTAGGGAAAAAAGAACTGCAAGAAAAAAATCAATCATATTTTTCTACCCCGTGATATGGTTTATTCACTTTTATGAAAAATGATGCCTGATAAGAATCATAATAGAAAAATCCTTTTACAAAAACCTTATCTCCTTTATTCACTGATATATTTTCAAAATATACTTTTATTTTGTAATCAAGATATTCATCTGTTAGATAAAAATAGCTTTTAGAAGTTGAATAGATATATCCAGTAACATTCACATCCAATCCAACGTATTTTTCATAGTTCTCCAGCAAATAGGGCAAGGAGATTGATTCTTCATACCATTTCCTACAAATTTTTAAAGAGCTTGCATAAAGAACAAATTCATCTTTATATTCCCCGATTTTCCCAATTGCTTCTATCTCATCTCCATAATTAATTTCTTCATTTTTTTCATAAAAAATCTTCCCTATTGCATTATAACTTGTAATCTCTATTAAGCTACCTATCTTATTTCTGACAATACCCCTCACCCTCACCTTTTCTCCATTATATTTATAAAATTCGTCAAGGTTTATTTCAGCGGGCTTATCCATAAAAGAAATGAAATATAAACATAATATCCCTAGCATGGCAAATGAAAACAATAAAATTTTCCTCATAAAATTAAATATTTGAAAATAAAATAAATTTTTCTATTCAATCCCATCTGGCGTTATAAGGAAGGTGGCGCTTTTCCCCTCCGGCAGGCTCCTGTGCTTCATTATCGTTGCCTTTCTTATCTCTTTCCCGTCTCTGTTGCCGACTTTCTCGAGCATTATTATTGTTTTTGCTATATGGTCCATGCTTCTTCCCGCAAATGGCTTTACTTCTTCACCAACAGAATAAACCTGGCTTGTTATTATAACCGGTATATCTCTCTTTCTTGCTTCAATCTGCAGTTTTATCAATTGGTTTGTTAAATAACGGGTTGCTTTTGCCTCATCCTCTATCATTTCAAGCCTGTAGAAGAGGTTTGCGCTATCAAGAATTATTAACCCTGAATCTATTTTTATAGCTTTTGAAACCATTTCATCCTGCTCTTTCAGAGAAAATGGAGAAAATAAGAGAAGTTTTTCAAGAAGTTTTTTTTCTTTAATAACCTGTGCAATTCTTTCCCTTGATATTCCTTCCGTATCTATATAAACAACTTTTTTCCCCTCCATGGCACAGCTTTTTGATGCTTGGATGCAAATATTTGTTTTTCCAGTACCTCCTTCACCATATATTTCTGTTACAATACCATGCTCTATACCTCCTTCAAGAAGATTATCAAGAGAACAATTCAATTTCAATTTTTTATCCACATTTGTAATCTTTTATAATTAAAAATATTTATTGCTTTAATTGCTGTGTTGCATAAATATTAAAATAGCCTAAACTTATTTAATCTTGGGATGGTTATGAAAAGACAAAGATGGGGTAAAAAATATGTCGATAAAAGAGATTGGCGGGTATATAACGAAAAACTTATGGCTCGTGGAGAAGCGTATATTTCTCTAGATTTTATTAACTCTTGAGACAAGTTAGAAAAATTAAACAAAAACAAGGTTGGTGCACCCTTGGTTAGCTGGGTTCTGGAAGGATTTTTAAGGGGTATCTAAGTTAGTGAGTTTTAGTGTGCTGAACTATTCTACGATATGCAGAAGAGTAAATAGAGTTAAGCTCTAAATAAGAAAGACCTTAACTCAATACGAAGAAAAAGAAGTTGTATATCACTTCTCTCTAGTGGTGTAAAGGTAACGAACAAGGTGAGTGGATGCGACATAAATGGAAAGTTCGCAGAGGCTGGATAAAAGTCCATAATTTTCAAAAACTTGAAAGCGTTGTATTAGGGCAGGAATAAAAATCAGAAGAAATGCATGTCCTACATTTAAAAATAAAAAAACCAAGAAAAAGTATGCAAGCGAGTTCCTTAAACTAGGAAGAGATGGTATACTGAAAGCATTTTCTCTGAGTCAAACGTAAATCTGGAGAATATGTTCCATGAGGTGGAATTAAAGTATCTTTTCTATAATGCCTTGATACAGTATGGTATAACTAATAGGACGCTATGGACAGATCCATAAGAAAATCTAAAAAATAAAAACATAGATTAAATGAAAGACTAAAAATTGGTTAATTATGCAACAAAGCAGGTTAATACTATTTTGAATAAACAACCACCATTTTAATTTGTTTTTGCTGCTAAACTCAGAGTTTTCAGTTTACTTTTGCCATTTCATCCTTGAGAAGAAATAGATTAATCACTCTTTATCTTTTCAGACAATGCTTACAATGCCTTACTCCTTTATGGATTAAATATCCATACAATTATTTTATCAGTTGCAACTCCTCCAGCTTTTCCATAAAAAGCTCCAACAGTTACTTCATATAATCCAATTCCAGTCCTCCATCTCCATTCATATGGTGGAGAATAATCTATTTTTCTAGGCTTATATTCATACCAAACATCTACAAGTAAAAGGTAAAATTCTACTCTATCTATTATGTTCATGGGATCAAAAGCATCGCATTTTACAGATATATCTCCTAAAATTATTGGAATTTCTGTAGGAAAAATTTCTCTTCCAAATATATAAAAATAATTTTTTGGCTTAACAATTTTTATTTTTGGAGGAGAATAATCTGCGCATTTAACAACCCATCCTCTCCAATCAACACTAGTGTGAGTTTCATAAGCCTTATCTCCAACTATGATATAGTGATTCTCATCTAAAATTTCAATTGCAGAAGCTACCTCGGGTGATCTTGTTCCAAAGCTTTTATTCCATATTTCTTTTCCTTTCTCATCTATTTTTAAAATCCACATATCCGCTCTTCCTACTGCAAATAGAAGTGTAGAACCTGCTAAAATATATCCATCCTTGATTTTTTTACCATCACATAGCACGGCAAATCCTCCTCCATATCCTTTCTTCCATATCTCATTTCCTTCCTTATCTATTTTTATAACATATGCACTTCCCCCAGGTGCATATTCAGTTCCTCCATATATTATATATCCATCTTCACCTTCTGTTATATAAGTCCTAATCTCGATCAACGCCCATCCATATGTTCTATTCCATATTTCATTTCCTCTTTTATCTATTTTAATCACCCATGAATCCGATTCTCCTTGTATTGAATAAGAGGAAGTTGTTCCAGAAATAAGATATCCATCTTCAGTTTCCAGAATTGAATTTCCATGCTCTATGCCTTCTCCACCAAAAGTTTTTTCCCATTCTAGATTCCCATTTTTATCTGTTTTTATCACTAAAATATCAGGGTTATCCCTATAAGCATTTCCAACCATCGCATATCCTCCATCTTTTGTTGCTATAATTTTTTCTCCATAATCCTCAGTTGGTCTTACATATGTTTTATTCCATATTTCATTTCCTTCTTTATCTATTTTAATTATCCAGTAATCATCTCCACTATATCCTCCAATAACAAATCCATCTTCAGTTTCAGCAATGCTTTCTCCAATTTCCTCCACTCGCAAATTTCTTCTAAAAGTTTTATTCCATATTTCATTTCCTTCTTTATCTATTTTAACAACCCATACCTTCCATGCTTCTTCCTCTATTTTCCATATTCCCCCCAGCAGAACTATTCCATCATCTGTTACAATTCCATCCTTAAAAGTAGAAGTTGTTGCTCCAAATTCTTTATTCCATTCTTCATTATTTTCTTTTTTTGCTGAATTAAAAGAGTTTATAGAAATAGTTATTAAAAATAGAATTAAAGCAGAGATTCCAAATATTTTTTTCATATTGTCTTTAATCATTTTTTATATATAAAATTACCTAAAACAAAAAGAGAAATTGTATCAAGAGCAATTCTCTGCAAAGGATGAATTATAGCTATCAGTTGAAGAGCAATTCTCTGCAAAGGATGAGTTATAGGTATAAGAGGAATTCACTGCACAGGATGAGTTACAGATATCAGTTGGCAGGCAGTTCTCTACATAGGATGAGTTATTATCACCTGGCGAGCAATCCTCTACATAGGGTGAGATATAGATATCAGTTGGCCAAACTGCGCCAGGAGTTGGATCAAGATCTATTCTGTTGTCCGTTGCCCACATCCATGCTGCCCATACTAATTCAGAGCAATAGTACCCAAACCCAAGAGAATTTGGGTCTGGATCATCTACTTGTTTTGTACGGTAAACCCAGCAAGAGAGATAATCAAAAGGTCTGGGTTTATTTGATTCATTTCCCCATATACGAGATGCTCTAAGAACTCCAAAGTCAGCAGCTGCCTTTTTTAAAGTTGGAGAAGCGCCTTTTACTCTTTTGTAGGCAACAGCCTTGCTATTAAATATTTCTGTCATGTTATCTATTTCAACTCTTCCATAATCTTCATTGCCTGAATATGATTTGTTGTGTAGTGATGCAGCATTGAATGGATAGCTTATTCTCTCTTCTTCCGTCCATTTTTCCATATGAGGGTCTGCTTCTATTACATATCCTGCTCCCTTGTATAAAGCAGCATGGTCCCAACCGGTTATGATAGGTTTCATAGGCATTTCATCTGCAAATACAATGTCTCCTGGTTCAACATATGGAGGAGGGATTGGGTGAGTTTCTTCTTCTATATCTCCTTCTTCTATAGCTGCAAGTACGAAGCCTTCTGATGCACCATATGAAGGAGGGATTGGTTGACTTTGTGCTATATCTGCAAATATATTGTCTCCTGGTTCAACATCTGAAGTTGATAGATTTTCTCCTTTTATTGTTGAAATTGTTGTTATAAGAATTACTAATCCCACCAACACTATTTTCCCTTTCATTTTTCTCACCAATATGTAAATTTTTTTTTTTTATATATAAAGCTATCGGTTAATATGCTTTGTTGCATAAATATTAAAATAGCCTAAACCTATTTACTCTTTGGATTGGAACATGAAAACACGCGGAGTAAAAAACATAGATTAAATGAAAGACTCAAAATTGCTTAATTATACAACAAAGCAATGTTTCCAAAAACCTTTAATAATCGATTTTAATTTAACTTTATGAAAAAATTTATATTTATTATTGGAGCTATAATTTTGCCTATTGTAATTGCCCAACCAGTGATAAATTCTGTAAGTGATTCTCCTGATCCAGTAGAAGTTCCAGGATATAATAATATCACCGCTGATATAACAGGAGCAATTTCTGCATATGTTGAAATATATTATCCAAATTCAACATTAAAAGGAAATTATTCAATGACAAATATTCCTCCAACAACCTGGTATTATAACTCAACATATGCTTATCCAGCTCCGCTTGGCACCTACACATATATAGTTAAAGCTTATGATGGAGTTGATTGGGCTGAGTCTTCATCTTATACTTTTACATTGCAGGATACAACATCTCCTTCTTCAAGTGTAGCGGTAATATCTCCTTACTGGAGGAATTCTTCCGTGCTAATAAATGCGTCTGCAACAGATAATTATGCTATCTCAAATGTTTCCTTATGGTATAGGTACTCAACAGATAATTCTTCATGGGGAGCATGGACTTTCTTTGAAAAAGATAATTCCCCACCCTGGCAGTGGAATTTCAATTTTCCAGATGGAGAGGGATATTATGAATTTTACTCAATAGCAAACGATACTTCCGGAAATACTGAAAGCAAAACAAATGCGGAGGCAATCGCAGGCTATGATGCTTCACTTCCTTCTTCAAGCGTCAACTCAATGGCATACTGGTATTCAACACTTCCGGTAGTAATCACAGCAACCGCAAATGATGCCCTATCTGGAGTTAAAGAAGTTACCCTGTATTATAGGTATAGCGCAAATAATGCAAGCTGGGGAACATGGAATGTTTTTTCAACAGATAACTCTCCACCCTGGCAATGGAATTTTAACGCTCCAAATGGAGATGGCTATTATCAATTTTATAGTATAGCAAAAGATAATGCAAATAACATCGAGACCATTCCTCCAGCAGCAGATGCGGGAATAGGCATAGATACTCATTCTCCAACCACAACAATTAATCCATCCGGAGGCTATGTTTCACCATCCTCCCCAATAAATCTAACAGCAACAGATGCAGTATCTGGTGTGAATTCCACTTATTATCGCATATGGAACGGGAGCTGGAACCCTGCGCCTGGAAGCGGGGTGGGTAATGGGAGTAACTTTTATCTGTATTCTGGCAACTTTACTCTTGTCACTGCTGGAACAAATTATGTTGAATTTTACAGTGATGATATAATTGGAAATGAAGAGACAATCCACAATGTTACCTTTACAGTTGATAATGTGCCCCCTTCAATATCTGGTGTTTCAATAAATCCGCAAACGCAGGTTAGTGGTGGATATGTAAATATTTCATGCAATGTTGCAGATGTGGGGGCGGGCGTGGATAAAGTCTATGTGGTTATAATTTATCCGTGTGGCTTGGGAGAATGTAATTTTTCGATGAATTATATTGGCTGTCAGACATATTATTTAAATCAATCATACATAACTATAGGAACATATCAATTCAGAATAGTTGCTCATGATAAGGCATGCAACTGGGCACAGAGTAGCATATATAACTTTACAATAACAGGCCCGAATAGCCCACCAATCACATCCTGCATTCTGGATCCATCTACTCCAGATGGAGAAAACGGATGGTATCTAAGGAATGTAAATGTAACGTTAAATGCAACTGATCCAGATGGAGATGCAATTGCCTATATCAAATATAGAATAGATGGAGAGAGCTGGATAAACTATAATGGAACATTTACTATAAGTGAAGAAGGAGATCACCTATTGGAGTTTTATAGTGCGGATAACAAAGGAAACATTGAAAATATAAAAAGTGTCTATATAAAGATAGATAAGTCCAAGCCATTTGTAACTCTTGAAAGACCAATGCCTGGCTATCTCTACTTATTTGATAGAGCAATATGGCCTCTAGCAACAGGCAATACTGTTATAATTGGAAGAATAGTTGTAAGAGCAATTGCTATAGATACTCATTCATCAATTGCAAATGTATCATTTTATGTAAATGGATATTTGCAGAGCATAGATCCAGTTTATCCATATGAATGGATATGGCGTGGTTGGATTGGATATGCATATTTGCATGTTGTTGCATACAATAAAGCGGGTTTATCTGAAGAAACAGAGCCATTGATGGTTTATATGATTAGCCTGTAAATGGATTGCTTTATAATAGTTGTTGAGCCAAAATATGCGGGCAACTTAGGAGCAATTGCAAGAATAATGAAAAATTTTGGATTTAAAAAACTAATTGTTGTTTCTCCTTCATTTGATATAGATAGCGATGATTGCAGAAAATATGCAATGCACGCTCAGGAAATAATTGATAATGCAAAAATTTCTGGAAGATTTGAAGATGCTATAAAAGAGATGGATTATGTAGTTGGAACAACATCAAAAGAAAGCAAACACGAAAAACACCATCTCAGGAAAGCAATTGATTCAAGAGAATTTGCAAAAGAAATTTATAAGATAGAAGGCAATGTTGGAATTGTTTTTGGCAGAGAAGATTATGGTCTGTTAAATGAGGAGTTAAAAAAATGCGATTTGATAGTTAAAATTCCAACGAGCAAAGAATATCCATCTCTTAATCTTTCTCATGCAGTCAGTATATTGCTATATGAACTTTTCATTCATAAAAGAAAGCAGAGAAAAAGAATTTTGGCGGATGGAAAGGAAAAGGAAAAGCTGTATGAATTTTTCAGAATTTTATTGGAAGAAGTGGATTATCCAGAGCATAAAAAAGAGAATACAGAAATTATGTTCAGAAGAATAATGGGAAGAGCAATGCTATCAAAGTGGGAATATCATACTCTAATGGGTGTGCTTAAGAAAGCAATAAATGCGGTAAAAAAATAATTATTTTGATAACTCCTTTATGCTCTTTTTATATTCTTCAGCAATTCTTTTTGCTTCTTCCTCGCTTTTGCTCTCAACATATATTCTTATTATTGGCTCTGTTCCAGAGGGGCGTATTAAAATCGAGTAATCTTTGCCAATTATTTTAATTCCATCAGTAAAATCCACATTTCCACTTACATTTTCCTTAATTTTCTCTATCACTTTTTCTTTTTCCCTGCATTCTACTTTTTCCTTCACTATAAAATATTTTGGCAAATTTTTAACCATATCTGATAATTTTTCGCCTTTTTCAGCCATTAATTTAATCATGAAAACGCTGGCCATGCCACCATCCCTGCAATATTGATGCTCCGGAAATATCATTCCACCATTTTCTTCTCCTCCAAAAATTGCATTTATTTCTTTCATCTTTTTTGCAACATTTCTTGCCCCTACTTTTGTGTAAAAAACACTTCCTCCCTTCATCTTTACATATTCCTCAACACATCTTGATGTAGATACAGGAACAACAATTTTCCCCTTCTTTTTTTCAAGTTTATATCCAGCAAAAATTGCAAGGGAATAATCCCCGCCAATATATTCTCCATTCTCCGCTATAAATATTGCCCTATCTGCATCCCCGTCATAAGCTATCCCTAAATCCGCATCAACCGCCTTAACCGCTCTAATTAAATCGCTCACGTTCTCCTTAACTGGTTCATAATTTCTCACAGGCAAACCCCTCGGCTCGCTATTTAGAGTAATTGCATCCGCAACACTCGCCACAATATAGGGCATAGCCAGACAACCCGCCCCGTTTCCGCAATCAATAACCACTTTTAGCTTTGTTTCCTCCGCCTCCGCATTCTTGAGCACACCTTCAATATAAAAGTCTATTATGTCTAAATTATAGATGCTACCAATTTCGTTCCAAGGTTTTTTTCTGAACTTTTCTGAGTGGGATATTTTTTCTATCTCTTCCTCAACTTCTCTCTGCAATTCTTCCCCTCTGTTATCAACTACTTTTATTCCATTATACTGGGGTGGATTATGGGAAGCGGTTATGATTACGCCTGCATCGAAATCGCTATTCTTCAAATAATATTGCAAAGCGGGCGTGGGGGCTATATTTGCATCATATACATTGCAACCAACGCTTACCAAGCCAGAAATTACTGAATTCTTTATCATCTCGCTTGATATTCTTGTGTCCATTGCAATCGCAATATCTCCTTCAAAATAGCTTCCAATTGCTTTTGCTATTTTAACCGCAAATTCGGGGGTAATTTCTTCATTTGCCACCCCTCTAATTCCATTTGTCCCAAATAATGGCATGTTCATAAATACCAAATAATATATTAAACTAATTCATAGAAAACCAGGCCGGTAAGCAATTTTGGATCAAACCATGTCGATTTTGGAGGCATAATTTTTCCCGCATCCGCAACCACCTCTACTTCATAAATGCTTGTTGGATGAAGGTAAAAAACTAAATCATTTCCTTCCTCATCTACAAGCTTTTCATATTCTTCCCTACTCATCTTACCCCCAACAAAGAATATATTTGGATCCTTTCTCACATCTTTTATACCAAATACAGGAGTGATAATTTTATCATGCAATATACTTACATCCAGCGAAGCCACAACATCATCTGGAATTTCTTTTGGGATAATTTTCCACCATTTTTTATTCCAGTAAATTTGTATTTCATGTTTTTTTGGCTCCTCGATTTTATCCATTTCCTCTATTTCAAAATCTTTTTTAATTTCCTCAAGAAAATCTTTTTTTGCCTTCCTTATTACCCTATTATACGGCAAAATTCTTACTTCATCATCATTTGCTGAAAATACCATTGCATATCTTGCCTTTTCCCCTCCATATTTTTTAAAATAATACCAGCTGGCAGCCATTCTATGATGGCCATCCGCTATGTAAAGATCGAGGGGCAAAAACAATTCTTTTATTTCTTCCACCTCCTCCACCCCCCATAGCCTTTGTTCATAACCATATTTTTCAAAAGAGGTGAGAGGATTCTCTTTCATTATTTTATCCATCATTTTTTTCAACTCTTTATTTTTCTTAAAAACAGTCCATACAAGTCCTGTTTGCACTTTCAGCTTCTCAATGATCTTCATTCTATCTTTTAAAGGCTCTTCCCTTGTTTCCTCGTGCTTCTTTATTTTCCCATTTTCATAGTCAAGCAGGGAGGCACAAATAATAAAGCCCCTCTGGGAAAATTCCTTGCTTTTTTCTTGATATAAATAGATGGATGGAGGATCTTTTAGCATATCCTTTCTAAAATTTTCATATGCCTTTCTTGCATTTTCATATTTCTCCTCTCCCTTTCCAGTAGGCAGTATTATATGAATTGCGCTTCTTGGATTCTTCCTCAGTTCAATTGCCTCCTTTTCACTTATAACATCATATGGCTTTGTACAAAATTCTTCTGGATAGGTTATTCTTAAACCCTCGAATTCTCTTATATCAACCATGCATGTAATTGCACACCCATTTTTTTATTTTTCTTCTATAATTGGCTTATAGAAAGAAATTTTGTCTATCGCTTCTTCTATATTCTCAACTTTTGTAATAAGATAGTAATCGATCTTATCATCTTTAGTTACTTTGAGTATATAGCCATTCTTAGTTGAATACACAATTTCTTTTTTTATTTCTTCCTCAAATTTCTTCTCTTCTTTAACTTTTTTCTTTCTTTCAATTCCTTCATCAATCATTCTCTCAATTTCTTCAATACTCTCTTTAGCGGTTTTCTCCCATTCTTTTTCTACAGCAATATCTTCGTATCCTTTAAAAAACTCTTCTTCCATTCTTTTCTTTTCCTCATGCTTCAAAAAGTTTTCTTCCAGTTTGAATTCAGGCATAAATTTAATTTTGTTTCTATTTAAATATTTATTGGTTAAAATTGCTGGAGAGTTCTCCTAAAATTATTCAAAAAATATTTATCCAGAAAGATATATAAACTATGGATTCAAAAAAATCTTTAGCAATAAAACTGATAATAATTTTTGGGATAGTCAGTTTATTCGGGGATATTATATATGAAGGAACAAGAGGGGTCACTGGCCCTTATCTAAAAATATTGGGAGCAAACGCTTTGATAGTTGGATTTATTGCGGGTTTCGGGGAATTTATGGGTTATTTATTTCGCTTATTTTCGGGTTATTTTTCTGATAAAACAGGGGCATACTGGTTTTTTACCTTTATTGGCTATAGCATGATTGCCTTCATTCCTTTGCTATCAATAGCAAACATGTGGCAAATAGCGGGATTTTTTATAATAATGGAGAGAATTGGAAAAGCATTAAGAAGCCCAGCAAGAGATACAATTATTTCTCATTTAACAAAAAGAGTTGGCTCCGGCTTCGCATTCGGGTTGCATGAATTACTTGATCAGATAGGAGGAGTTATTGGACCATTAATCTTTACTTTTACTTTGCTCAACAGGGAAGCTTCGGTTGGAGATTATAAAATAACATTTGCATTTATGTGGATTCCTTTCATCTTTCTTATTTTTGCGCTATTTTTTGCCTACTTTTTTTCAGGAAAAATAGAAAAAGAGGAAGAAAAGTATGTGGCTAAAAAAGGGCTTCCAAGAATTTTCCTGCTATATACAATTTTTACATTCATCACAACTTTTGGCTTTATAAGTTTTGCAATATCCGGCTATCACTTTAAAGCAAAAAACATCTTCCAGGATTATCAAATTCCATTAATGTATGCTTTCGCGATGGCGGTGGATGGGATTGCAGCAATTTTTATAGGAAAAACATATGATAGGATGAATAAAAAAGGCAGTGGGCTGAGATTACTTCTTGTTATTCCTTTCCTAACCTTATTTTCATCCATCCTAATTTTTTCAAATTTTAAACTTTTAATAGTAATAGGAGTAATTTTATGGGGAATTGTAATGGGAGCACACGAAACAATAATGAGGGCTGGAATATCTGATATAACGCTTGCAAATCAAAGAGGAACTGCATATGGAATATTCAATTTTTCATATGGGGTTGCTTTCTTCCTCGGCGCTTCTCTGGCGGGCTTCCTTTATGAATATTCTGTAAATGCTCTTATAATTGTAATTGTTTTAATCCAGATTTTTGCTATGATTTTCTTTCTTGCACAAATAGAAAAAGCTAAATTACAAACCTATTATTTACATAGATGAGTATAGCGGAAGAGCTTGCAAAAAAGCAGAAGGAAATATCTGTTGCGGAATTCTTTGAAAGGAATAAACAGATACTTGGTTTTGATAATCTTACCAGAGCTTTAATAACATGTGTAAAGGAAGCGGTTGATAATGCTCTGGATGCCTGCGAAGAGGGAGGAATATTGCCGGATATATTAGTAGAGATAAAGGAAATAAAAGAGGATGAATATAGAATAGTTGTTGAGGATAACGGGCCTGGCATAGTTAGAAGCCAGATTCCGAATGTTTTTGCTCGCTTGCTATATGGCTCACGCTTTCATACTCTAAGGCAAGCAAGAGGACAACAAGGAATAGGGATATCTGCGGTGGTTCTTTATTCTCAACTCACTACTGGAAAGCCAGCAGTTGTCACCTCTAAAATAGGAGAAGGTTTCCCAGCCCATAAACTAGAGGTTTTTATCGATACCAAAAGAAATCTACCTAATGTAGTAAAGGAGGAGATGATTCACTGGGAGAAGAAAAGCGGTACTAGAATTGAGGTTTTTGTCAGAGGTAAATATATAAAAAATAGAAAACAAAGTGTTTATGAATATCTGAGGAGCACTGCAATTGTTGATCCCCATGCCTTTATAACCTTAATTGAGCCAGATGGAAATAAAATAGTTTTTGAAAGAGCGACAAATGAAATGCCACCTCTACCAAAAGAAATAAATCCACATCCTCACGGAATAGAGATAGGCATGCTTCTCAGGATGTTGAAAGAGACAAACGCAAGGAAGATAAGCACTTTTCTTGCAAATGAATTTTCATCAGTGAGTATGCAGAAGGCAAAGGAAATTTTATCAAAAGCGGGAATAAGCGAAGATGCAAGGCCAAATGAAATAACTCTTGAAGAAGCCAAGAATCTTATAGAAGCATTCAGGCAAACAAAATTTCTCCCCCCTCCAACAAACTGCCTCTCTCCAATAGGAGAAGAGTTAATAAGGAAAGGGCTGAGAAAGGAAACTCAAATGCTTTCTCCAGAATTTATAGCGGTTAATACAAGAAGCCCGAGTGTATTTTCTGGCACCCCATTCATGGTTGAAACAGGAATAGTTTATGGAGGAAACTTACCCGCTGAAGAAAGAGTGGAAATTTTAAGGTTTGCAAATAGAGTTCCATTGCTCTATCAGGAAGGTGGATGTGTTATAACTGAGGCAATAAAAAACATAGACTGGCGCAGGTACGGGCTGGAGCAAAAAGGAGGAAAAGGCCTGCCGTACGGGCCAGCCATAATTCTTGTTCATGTAGCTTCTGTAAATGTCCCATTTACTTCTGAGGCAAAAGAAGCGATAGCGAATATTGATGAAATAGAGAAAGAAATAAAATTATCCCTCCAGGAGTGTGCTAGGAAAATGAAAATTCATCTTTCAAAAAAAGAAAAGAAGAAAAGAGCTAAGGATAAATTCATTCTTGTAGCTAAAGTACTCCCTGAAATTGCAAAAAAGTCGGCTAATATGCTCAGCAAAAGCATTCCTGACGTCAGTAAAATAATAACAAAAATAATGAATATTATATGGATTGAAGATGAAGTAATAACAAAAAATGGAAATGTGGAGAGCAGAGTTTATATAACAAATTACAAGAATAAACCATACAGCTTCACAATTTATTTGGAGGCTCCTAAAGAAAGAATAATAAGCGTTTCTCCTCCACCTGTTGAAATAAGGGATAGGGTAGTAAAATGGGAGATAAAGGATATAAAACCCACCGAAAAAGTAGAGCTATCCCTTGCTCTTAGAGGAGATGAATTTGAAAATAATATATATGTTGGAAAAATAGATCCTATAAATGTGATAGGAGCAGAAAAATGGGAGGGTGAAGAATGAATGCGCAGGAAAATCTTAAAAAAATTGTTGAAAAAATATACAATGATATGATAAATACAAAAATTCCATCTGTTGAGTTGCCAGCAAGAATAAAATCAAATATAATATTTGATGAAAAATATAGGGTATGGAGATATGGAAATGAAAAAAGTTTGCGCTCCGCGGTTTCGCTGGCGGGGGCGGTTTCTTTGCTGAGGATGCTATATACAATAGAATTCATAAATCAGATGATTGAGCAGAGAAAAAGCTCAACTCTGAGGGAAATGTATTACATCTCTGAGGGGTGGGGTGAAGCAAAGTTTGAGAGTCAGGATGAGTCTGATAAGCTAGCTGAAGACCTTGAAATATTAGCGAGCGCTTTAAGGGAAGACTTTAAGCTTCGTCCTGAAGAGGATGGGGCGAGCATAATTGGAGATATTGTAATAGAAGAAGTTACAAGAAAGGGAGAGAGAAAAAGAATTCATTGCCAGGATGATGTGGGTGATAGTGGCTACTCAATTCCATATAATGTGGAGAAGGATAAAATAAAATTTATTGAAACTGGAGCAAACAAGATAATAGCAATTGAGACAGGAGGTATGTTTGATCGACTTATTGAAAATGGGTTTGATGAGAGAAGCAATAGTATTTTAATTCATTTGAAAGGTCAGCCCGCAAGAAGCACAAGAAGGCTAATAAAGAGGATGAATGAAGAATTGAATTTGCCAGTAATTGTTTTTACTGATGGAGATCCATGGAGCTATAGAATATATGCATCAATAGCATATGGTGCAATAAAAACCGCCCATATATCTGAATATTTAGCAACTCCATCCGCACAATTCTTAGGAGTAACCCCATCTGATATTCTTGCTTATGATCTCCCATCTGATAAACTTACAGAAGAAGATATAAATGCTCTTAATGCAGAGCTAACTGATCCTCGCTTCCAGGATGATTTCTGGAGGGAGGAAATAAAATTGCAGTTGGAAATAAATAAAAAGTCAGAACAGCAGGCTCTGGCAAAATATGGGCTTGATTATGTAACTGATGTATATTTGCCAGAAAAAATGGCTGGGATGGGATATGAAGTATAATTATAACTTATATGTTTATCATTCAAATGATGATGACCCAAAGAAATGCACCGCAAAAAAACTGGCGAGATTTGGTCTGGTAAAAATTGTTAAAAACTTAAGGAATTTGCCTGGAAATGCGATTTTACTTGATCCTTTCTCAGAAAAATCTCTATCAAAAGAAGATTCAAAATTTAAAAATATAGTTGCAATTGATTGCTCATGGAAAAATGCGGAGCTATTTTTTTCCAGGATAAAGCACAGCGAAAGAAGAGCATTACCATACCTCATAGCGGTAAATCCTGTAAATTATGGAAAGGTATGCATGCTGAGCACAGTAGAAGCTTTATCTGCAGTTCTTTTTATTTTTGGAGAAGAAGAGCATTCAAAAATTTTACTCAGTAAATTTAAATGGGGATTAAATTTCCTTGAATTAAACAGAATGCCTCTCGAGGATTATAGAAAGGCGAGCAATAGCAAGGAAGTCATTGAGATGATGAACAGATATATCTAGACCTTCTTTATGGCGCTGGCGGAAATTGGCACTGGGGCATGCTGGGTGAAATCCCATCCTTCTTCAAAAACTTCTAAATCGTATGTCTATATGGTAGTATTTACCGCTTTTTTAAAATGGTCTTTCTTTATGTGCAACTTAACTTCCACATGGTCTCCTTCTTTTAAATCGGTTAGGTTTGCATCAAAATATATTCCATAATCTGGTGAGGAAGCAAAAGAGATAAATGTGACATTTTCTTGTGACATTTTTCCAGATATGTTGTCATCTATTATAAGAACATCTCCTTCTTCAAGAGATTTATAACCATAGTAGTAATAAAATGATTCATTATAAACTTCTTTTTCCGTGTCATTTATAAGTTCATTCATACTCATTCTAACCGTTTTCCTTTCAACGCATCCAAAAAGTAAAAAAGATGCAAAGATAAATGCTATAATTTTTTTCATGAAATAAAAGGCATGGGGATATAAAAATATATCTCTTAAGTTGATGCAGAAAATTTTAACTCAGTTGTTATCAAAAGGATGAAAAATGAAACAAAGATGATATGCTGGAAGGATAAAAAACCTGAGAAGTGAAAAGGTTTCGATTGAGTTATTTCGCTTTAGAATGTTGCCTAGCATAGATAGTTTGCTAATAAATGACAGGCATCTTTTCTTGGGCACCATCGGTTGGAGAACTGTAAGTGGAAAACCTGAATTATGTGGAGGACAGATATCACATTTTTATTATCCGCGGGATCCTGAACATGAATGTTATTTCCATTGTTTAAAACTTGGTTTGAATTGGCAAAAAAGAAAGAGTGGAAATAACTTTGCCTGAAGACTTCGACAAGTTCTTGAAATATCGATATCGTCGAGAGAGGAAAAGCTGAGGCTTCAGCATTCAAGATTGGAGGAGAGGAGATATTATCATATTTGGTTCATGAAGGAGTGAAAATCGCCATAGTAAATGGGAAAGAAAGGATATATATTTCTTGTGGAAGATGAAATTGAAAAAGCCGAGTCTAAAGTTAGATGCTAAGGGCTTCACTGGAGCAGACATATTTGGTGCAACTTTTTAGCAATATATATGGATAATCTCACTGTGAGGAAGGCTATAAAATTCGCATCAATATCTGCGGGATTAAAGATAAGATACATAGGATTGGAAGGATTTCCAACAAGAGAGGAAATATTGAGCTATGCCACACAGATTTAACGCCTTAATATTAAGGTACGGAAGAGGAATTATTGGGAGTGGCTTCTGGGCAACGCTTCATCGCTTCGCTCCTCGTCCTCACTTTGTTCGGGTTATATAACACTGGCTATACGGCTCAGCCACTTCATGGCTTTGCCCAAATTGCCTTTAGCAACTTCACTTACCCATCAGCCGTTAAGCGACATTGCAAAACCAAAAGTATTTAAATATGCAACACTTAAAAATATAAAAGAGGGAATTAAATGGAAAAGGTGATAGAGAAGGTTAGGCTTACAAGTTTGTTTGATCCAGCAAAGTCAATCGAAGTAGAAGCAGTTATTGATACAGGAGCAACGATGCTCGTTCTACCTCAAAATATCATTGCCGAACTCAATCTGAAAAAGATGAGAGAGGCAAGAGTAAGATACGCAAATAACAAAACGGAGATTAAATCAGTCTACGGTGTTGTAACTGTCGAAATGTGCGGAAGGGCGGGCGAGTTCAATGTTTTGGGAGAACCAGAAGGCACTCAACCTCTTGTGGGGCAAATAGTGCTTGAGCAATTAGACCTCATAGTTGATCCCAGCACGAGAAAGGTTATTCCTAATCCAAGATCGCCTGAAATGCCGATGGTTGAAATACTTATGGCAACAGCGTATAATAGCGGAAAAGACTTTCGTCCAAACCTAAGGACTTCTTTTATCCGCGAAACGTTAGGCGAAATGCTCGCTCGAAACTTAAGCAAAAGGGGCTTTCAAAATGACTTACACACAATCCAAGATCAAAGTGATTCTTGAGGTCTTTTTTGTTTTCCTTGTAACCTTTCTGATCATTTGGGCTATGCAAATTCCACTATTAGGCGAGTGGAAAAGTCGCGTTTTGCAGCGGCCTTTCCTAGAGTATGCCGTGATGATTGCCATGCCTTCGGTTTTTCTATTAGTGACTCGAAGGAACTTCGCTGCCTACGGGATTTCGTTTAAGAATCTCAAGTATCATTTGGACGTGGTATTGACGTGTTTCCTCCCTGTGGCGGTGTCCTGTGTGCCATTTGCCTTTCTAAATTGGACGCGATGGGACGGCGCATTGCTCTTGGCGGTGATAGAGTTGGCGGTACTCTTTGCAATAGCATGGATGTTAAGGAACAAGCCCACTGCGAGCAATCTGGGTACCATCAGTGCGTTCTCATTCCTTCTGCTTGGCATTTCGCCATCATTGGGACCGATGATTGGAAAAGCGTCTTCAGCTTTCATCTTCTACTTTGCGTTTCTCGGCCCTGGTGAGGAGATACTGTTTCGGGGTTACATCCAGTCACGACTAAATGAGACTTTTGGTCGTCCTTACCGCTTTTTCGGCGTGAATTGGGGCTGGGGAGTAGTCATTACCTCTCTGATCTTCGGATTTATGCATGTTTTGAATCACTTCAATCCATTCTTAGGGAATTTCGAGCTGATGTGGTGGTGGGGTCTTTGGACGTTTTTCAGCGGGCTTGTCTATGGATTTATCCGAGAGAAGACCGGCAGCGTCGTGGCTCCAGCCATCCTGCACGGATTACCGCAGGCGATTGCATATGCATTTCTGGAGTTGTAATTACACGGGTTCACCCCTTGGCTCGCACTATCGCCAAACAGCGGATAAAAGGCATCGCTACGCTTCGCCCAAATCCAGCCCTCTATACGTATGCATTATGTAAACATTTTGAAAAACAATAGGACAGAAAGGATTTACATAGGTTACACCAAAGACATAGAAAGAAGGTTAGTTGAACATAAGAAAAAAGATGTTGATATAGAATTGGTGTACTACGAAGCTTACAACAATGGGAAACAAGCACAACTAAGGGAAAGAAGGTTAAAGTTGTATGGTAGTGCTTGGCGAGGATTAGAAAGGAGGTTAGGATTATAGCGCTTAGAGGGCTGGGCTTCTTTTATCCGCAAAACGTTATACGCAATCAGCCTCGGGGCGCTATTTTAGAAATATTTTTATACATTTAACTTTTGTATCTGTTATCATGGAAGTAAAAGAAATAAAACTAGACGACATTAATTTATCAGAATTTAATACTCGTAAAGATTTAGATGCTGGAACTGAAGATACAAATCTTGATGATTTAGCTAATAGTATAAAAGAGAAGGGACTGCTGAATCCTATAATAGTTATGAAAAGACAAGACGGAAAGTATGATTTGATTGCTGGTCAAAGACGATTTCTTGCGTGTAAAAAACTCGGATGGAAAACCATTCCTGCTATCATAAGAGACAAATTAGATGACACAGACGCTACAATAATATCACTCGTTGAAAACGTACATAGAGCCGATATGAACCCTGTTGATAAAGCAAGAGCATATCAAAAAATTTATGAGAAATATAAAGATTATAATAGAGTTGCCAAAGAAACAGGTGTATCGATTTCTACAATCAAGAAATATTTAGCACTTCTTAATCTTGCGCCTTCGATATTAGAAAAACTAACAACCGCTGAGGGGCCAGCTGGTATTAGTACTTTATCAAAACTAGCTGAAACTTTCTCACCAGAAGAACAAGAAGAGGCGCTTGAAGAAATTAGCGGATTTAAACAAAATATACAACTTGAACTTATAAAAAGAAGTGGCGGTGATTTGAATAAATTATCAGAATTGAGAGAACAAGCCCTTGAGGGAGCTTTTGATACCCATCTTTGTCGAAGTATTGATGAATGTCCATTCATTCCAAAAGAATTAATACCTTCAGTCAAAGATGCTATAAAGAAATTTAAGGAAGATGAACAACCGCTGAAAGAAGTTATCAAAAAATTAAAGTGGAGATGGTAAAATGGCTATTTTGTATCTCGATGTAGAAACTTTCTCTGATGGAGAATTCAAATTTGGTAACACAAAAATAATTTCAATTCAAGTTCAATATGAAGACAATAATGGAAGGATCAATATTTCGAAAGAATGGAAGGATGGAGAAGAACAAATATTGAAGGGTTTTTACGAGTATCTGAAAAATCTCCTCCAAACTGGGGATGTAACGATTATAGGTCATAACCTGCTTAGATTTGATATTCCAATGTTAATTCATAGAATGGCTCATAATAATATTGATTCTTATGAAAACTTAATGGATTTATTTCACAATTTTTTTGTAATAGATAATATGCAGTGTTCATTACCAGAATTCAAATTTAAAGGACTCGGTGCCGAAGAGGAAAAACGGTTTATTTTGTATCTAGATATAGAAACTTTCTCTAAGAGAAAAAAATTCAAATTTGGTAACACAAAAATAATTTCAATTCAATATAAACGTAGTAAGGGAAAGCTCAATATTTTGAAAGAATGGAAGGTTGGAGAAAAACAAATATTGAAGGATTTTTACGATTATCTGAAAAATCTCCTCCAAACTGGGAAAAGTGTAACGATTATAGGTCATAACCTGCTTAGATTTGATATTCCAATGTTAATTCATAGAATGGCTCATAATAATATTGATTCTTATGAAAACTTAATGGATTTATTTTTTCACAATATTTTTATAATAGATACTATGCAATGTTTATTACCATTTAACAAATTCAGATTTAAAGGACTCTGTGCCGAAGAATTAGCTAAAAAATTGAAAATAAGCAAACCAAAATATAAAAACTCCGAAATCCCAGATTTTTACAAAGGAAAAGAGTTCAATAAAATAGAAGAACATATAATTGCTGATATGAAGTTCATAAAAGATTTATGGCGGATATTAACAAAAGAGCCGGATAAATTAAAATTATTATTAACAGAAGAGCCGGATAAATTAAAATTGTTAAAATAAATTTCGGTACCCCTCAATTGACTTTCTCCTTGTCTCATTCGTTGAACCCCTTGCACTTTCAGTCGCTTCGCTTCTTCAAAGCGCAT
Organism: Thermoplasmatales archaeon; assembly: GCA_014361195.1. NCBI lineage: Archaea > Methanobacteriati > Thermoplasmatota > Thermoplasmata > Thermoplasmatales > Thermoplasmatales archaeon. Next base: position 84,761 of record JACIWA010000001.1, read on the forward strand.
AATAACGGTTAGTAGAAATTCACTCCACCTCACCTATCTAAATTTAAGAGAACCTGTGTGTTTAAAATAAATCTTAATTGGTTTATTGAACTTTTTACTTAATTCTTTAATCTCCTTTTCTTTTTCAAACCAAAATTCCTTTGATAAATTCCTGTATTTATCTTCCAACTCAGGAAAATTCTTTTTTATCGCTTCAAAAACTTCTTTTCTACATTGATTCAAATTCAAATCCTCAAAAATAAACAAATCAACAAATGGAGAAACTTTCTTAAAAATCTCTTCCAAATCTGTTAAATATGGGAAAATTGGACCAACAAAAACATAGGTATAAAATCCTTCTTGTTTCAATTTCTTCGAGTTTCCAATCTTGCATCTGAATTTGGAAAAAACAGCTCAAATACTTTTTTGATATTTTCATCTAAAGTTGTTATTGTCGAATCTAATTCTATGTTTTTGAAGCATTTGAATAAATCATGTCTCGTGTGATTAAATCGGATTTCGTTAAAATTGATAATTTTAGGTTTGGATTTAAGTTTTGAAGAAATTTCCTTGTTAATTGGTATTTTTATCGATTGGTTGGTATGCATCTCCACCATTGCATAAGATAGCTGTCCCTTCTTTATCTTTGCTTTCCTTGACAACCAATTCAGGTGCATTTATTTTTACATCGACAAATCCACCCCATTTTTCTTTTTGTTTCCTCCATCTACAAAGAAATTTTAGATAACAATAAATGCACCTATGAGTACAACCACGATAATAATTAATGCCCCAATCTGCACCAGGAATTTTGGTTTATTACACTTCTTGCTTTTACTTCTTATATTTTAACCATACCTAAGAATAGATAAAAGATGCATTTAAATTATACCATTTCGGGGCGAGGCTTCGTGAACTCAAAATTTCTACGAAATTTTGGTGCTATCGCACTCGCACAACATTGGATAAAAGGCTTCCTACCTTTAGCAACTTCTTTTATTCGCAAAACGTTATACATCATTTCGATTTGTGCTAAAAAAGTGATTAAAGCCATGTTATTCAAATCACCCTGAAAGAGTTTGGAAATTTCGCATTGAAAGAAAGCAGTAAAGTAATGAAAAAACAGCCCTTTTAATGGAAAAAGGGAGATTTCTCTCCTGAAATGCTTTTGCTGAAAAAACCCTTAAATGTTAAATATTCTTTATCTATTATCTACATGAATGGAAGGCATTTAGCATTTGCTCTAGCAATATTATTTTTTATAATTTCACCGAGTATCTCCTTTTATTTTGTTCCTTCAATGAAGAAAATACCATCCAGCCTGAATGAAACCATATTTTATGAAGGAGAGCTCGGAATGCTCAACCCAAAAACCGCTTCTCTTGATTATAAAAATGTTGAAATTACAAGGAAAATAAGGAGCATAGGCTATGAGGGAAAAGTTCTTCTTATAAAAGAGGAAATAGAGGTTTTTGATAGATATAGCAAAGAAAAAATAAATGATTTATGCACGACAAATTTATATGGCATTGACCCCTACACCGCAAAAAACATTGAGGGTTTTGGAGATTTAGATAGAAGCGGCCAATGGATATTTCCAATAGGAGTGGAAAAAAGGGATTATCTTGTATGGAATACAGATCTCGATACCCCCTTCAGAAATGGCTACATCACGAAGGAGGAGGCGCAGGCCCAGGGGAAATATGCAGGAGAGGAAAAGAGAGGAGGTATAAAGACTTATAAATTTTCGGGAGGACAGGAAAATGTGTTTTTTGGATATCTTCCTGATCTACCTGAAGTAAAAGTTTTTTATAGTGGGGATCTTACCGCCTGGGTTGAGCCAACTACTGGAACAATAGTTGATTTACAGAAACATATATGGCAATATGCTCATTTTCCAAATCTAAGGAAACTTCCTTCTAACCTTAATACAAGTGTTTTTTTGGACGGAAAAATTGTTATTTTAAATACTTCAAATGCTCTTTATGAGAAAAGGAATTTGAGTGTATGTAACCATATAGAAACCCTGAAGAACTTTGAAAATTATTATATAATAAAAAATGAGGTAATTGCAACTGATGAGAATGGCAAAAGAGTAGAGGACTTATGCTCTTATTCAGAAGATGCGGTGAATCCATATACAATGGAATTGATTGAGTTTTTATGCGGAAAAAAAGGATTGCTTACATTTCCAATAGGTGTTGAAAAGAAAGATTACGGGTTATGGAATCCTGATATAAAGGATGTATCGGATGTAAAATTTGTGAGGGAGGAAGATATAGGAGGGCTAAAGGTTTATAGATATGAAAGTGAGGTGAAAAATTATTTTATGGGCAATAGAAGTGTGGAAGGATTAAGTGATAGAGATATAAAACTTTACTACAGTGGAAAAACAAATTACTGGGTTGAGCCATCCACCGGTTTCATAGTTTATCTTGAAAAAGAAGGATGCATAGATGCAAGTTTTCCTGATTTACACACCATACCAGAAAATTTTGAAGCAAGCATAAAGATGGAGGGCAAGCTATGGATTGCATCTGTTATGAAGGATATAGAAATGGTGAGAAATTTAAAAGCGGAAAACTTGCATTGGGAGGATGGGAAAAAAGTTATTGTTATAAAGGATATAACTGAAACCAGGGATAAAAGAAATGGTGAGAAAATTGAAATGGCCTGCAAGGAAGAATATCATGGAGTTTATGCAGACACATGCGAGGAAGCAAAAAATTATGGAGATATGGAAAGAGAGGGGTTATTTACATTCCCGCCAGGCGTTGAAAAAAGGGATTATCTAATGTGGAATACTGAAATAAATTTGCCATCGATAGTTTCATTTATAAGAGAAGAAGATCATGAAGGAATTCATACCTATCTTTTCGAAACAAAAGAAGATAGATTTTTGTATGATTCAACACTTGGAATTAATTTAAGATATATAACTGAAACAAATTATTGGGTTGAACCAAAAACAGGGCTCATTATTGACATGAATAAGAATTCGATTAAAAAAATAAATCCTCTTGAATTAATAGCTGGAATCAGAGGATTTCTGTGGGTTGATATATATAAATTAGAGTTATCTTTTAGTGAGGAAACAATTAAGGAAATGAGGGAGAAATCCGCTACTATGGCCCGCCTGCTCAATTTTTCATCCTCAAATAGTAGCATTGTCAGGATAAACCTGAAAACAAGGGATATTTTTGAGAATATTGAAAAAGCAAAAGAGCAAAAAAATCAGGTAGAGAAATTATCTGAAAATAAAGTAAAGGTGCTTGATTTAAGATACTGGATGAAGGAGAGGTCAGTAAATGAAATGGTGGAAGAAGCAAAAAAGGCGTCTTTCCTGCTGATTTTCTTACAGATTGTAATTCCTTTGCTTTTAATTTTATTTGGTATAATTCTTCTAATTTATTGGATTAAAAACAGATAAACTTATCTAAATCTCGCTCTCTTACTCAGCATAACTGGAAGTGAAAGAGGTCTGAAATTAAAGCCCTTCATTTTTTCCTTTATTAAAAGATTTAAATCCTTTAAACTTACTTCTTCTTTATCGCATTCAAATCTATATCTTGGCCTGAATTTTCCTTCTTTCTCCTTCTCTCCATATACAATTATTATCGGTATCCATTCCTTCTCTGCGTCTCTTATCTTTTTTGAAACGCTCTCATCCCTGTCATCTATATCTATCCTTGCCTTTATCTTTCTAGCAATCTTTTTACAATCATCTAAGAAGGTTTCATTTACTGGAATTATTCTAACTTGAGTTGGAGCAAGCCAGAATGGAAAAGATGGCTTTATTCCTTTTTTAATTTTCATCGCTTCTTTTTCTAAAATTGCACAAACACATCTATCAATCCCCCCAGAAATTGATGCATGAAGCAAATATGGATATTTTCTCTCCCCGTTTTCATCTATATAGGTGATTTCAAATGATTTTGGATTATCAACATCTATCTGAACGGTTGAAAGAGCAAAAGATTTGCCAACTGAATCATTTAAATTTATTTCAAATTTTGTTACAAAATAGAAATATTTTTTATCCCACATTTCAACAAGCACAGGCTTCCCCCATATTTTAACAAGTGATACGAAAAAATCCTTATTTTTTTCAAAAAAATCCTTTACAAACCTCATTGCAACTTCCCCCTCTATCTCAATTAATTTTGCCCACTCCATAGATAAAAGAAATTGCTTTTTAAACTCTTCCAAGGACTGCTTTTCATCCTTGCATATGGTATGCATATCAGGCATTGTAAATGCCCTCAACCTCTTAATTCCCGCAAGCTCACCATGCTGTTCCCTCCTGAAAGATTTTGCCAGCTCAAAAAACCTTATTGGAAGATTTTTATATGATATATGCATCTCGTGTGCCATCAGATATTGCCCAAAGCAAGCAGCAAACCTCAAGAAAAATTCATCTCCTTTATCCCCCCTTACAACATACTGACGAGCTGGAAACTTCTTTATATATTTGCTCAGCGAGGGATGGCTTATATCATACATGATTGGCGTCTCCACCTCCATGGCGCCCGCGGAAAGGCACATCTCCTCGACTTTTTCTTCAAGCAATCTCTTTATCAGATAGCCTTTTGGATACCATTTCATATTTCCGTAATCTGATGCATTTTCATAACCTACAAGCTCATGCTCCTTCATCAATTTTATATGAGCGGGCTCCTCTTCTGATTTTCTGCTGCCAAAAGCTTCATACTCATAAAATATTTTTAGCTCTTCATGATTTGAAAAATCAAATTTTTCTGCTTCAATCAATTCTCCCTGAGGGGTGAGAATATACCATTCAGATTTTACTTCTTCTCCTTTCTCTTCCTTTTTGCACTGGATATGGCGGGATAGCTCAGATAAAGGATGGCCCTTACAACTTATCTTGAAAGATTTATACCATCCAAATGGTGCCCTTTTTACATTGTAATCTCTTTTCAGCTCTTCCTCCATATTTTTCATTATTTCAATTGCAATTTCAGGAGGAGCAAGCTCACTCGATAAATGCGCATAAGGATAGAGCATTATGTTTTTTGTATTAATCATCATTGCAACATTTCTTATTTCATTGCATGCTACTTCATAAGCTTCATCATCTTTTTCAACAGAAATAAAAGAAACAAGAGCATCTTCCATCCTGTCTTTTTTCTTATCTGTTTCTTCCGCTTTTTCAATCGCTTTTTCTTTAATCTCGTATTCCATGAAATCAGCGTGAATGAATAATATCCTCATGAAGGTAAAAACTTGAGTCATATAAAAATTTAAGCAAAACTTCACAGCAAAATAAATAAATTGTTTTCTAATTATGAAATATGAAAATAGAAATAAAGATAGAGGGGGAAAGCATACAGGAGCTGGTTGGAGAAATAAGGAAGCTTGTGGAGATGAATAGAGAAGAAATAAAAAAACTTCTGCAAATTATAGGAGAAGAGGCAATAGCGGTTTTAAATGATGAAAAAATACTTGAAAAAGGAGCGGAGCTATATATAAAGCTGAACAGAGAAATAAATTTAAAATATAGAGAAGAAAAGTGATATGATTATTATTTGTGCTGCTGATTTTCACGGCAAAAAGGAGAAATATGAAAATTTTATCAAAGGGATAAAGAATGAGATGCCAGATATTGGTATAATAGCTGGGGATCTTGGATTTATAAATGAGGAAATTTTTAATGGGATAGATTTGCAAATTTATGCGGTTTATGGAAATACAGATTCGGAGCTAAAATATAAAAAAATAAAGTTCATTGATGAAAAAAGGCTAGAAATAAATTCTATGAAAATTTGCGGGGTAAAGAAATTTTTCACGGAAAAAGAAGGAATAGATATAGTTGTAAGCCATTATCCTCCTTATAAAACGAAGGATAAAGCATTTTTTGGGATGCATATTGGAGACAAAAGTTTAAGAAAAATTATGGAAGAAAAAAAGCCCTCATATATTATATGTGGACATGTACATGAAGATGCAGGATATGGAAAATTTGGAGATACAATTGTTGTAAACAGTAGTGTTGGAAAATCTGGAGAATATACAATTATTGATACAGAGAAAAAAGAAATAATTATGGTTGGATATGATGCCTGACTTTTACAGCTTCTCCACTCGAGCTTTCCACCATCTCCTCTGAATTCATTTTTGCAACCCCAACCGCCCTCACTTCATTTTCATGAAAAACAATCACTTCATCCCCCACCCTTATCTTTTCGTCCGCATCCACCACCCCGCAGGCAAAAATGCTCCCTTTTGGATAAAAATCCTCTATCTCCACCCAATAATTTTTACCCATTTTCTTTCCTCCTTCAATAGTTAAAGAAAAAAGACCTCTCTCTGGAACAAATGAAGCAATTTGTTTACCCTCATAATATAACTTATAGTGTGGAAAATTACCTCTTACAACACACTTCTCCATGAACTTTTCTGGATTTGAAAACTGAAAATAAAGCATTGAAAAAACATTTTCATAATCCCTTCTCTCTTTACTTACATATTCAAAATTCTCGCAGATTTTCAAAGCGTTTGACAAATTTTTAAGCGAAGAAGGTGAAACAGGATGATCAATACAGGTATTGATTGCATCTATTTCAAGAATGGATGATATAGGGGGCGAGAGGTGATTTATTATTACTTCATAATTGTTTTTAAAAATGAATTTTTCAAAGCATTTCTTTATTATATCAATTTCTTCCTTATCCCAGTGACCGATTGTTGAGATATCATAATGAGCGGATGGGTATGTATATTCAAGCTCTCTTGGAACAATTGCAAGAGGAGAGGTTACTATAACTTCATGTATAACATTTCTATTTTTGAATGAAGAGATCAATTCTATAAATTTTTTATGAGACTTTGATTTTGAATAAGGTTTTTTTGAAGAACATGGGAGAAGCAAAAGTATTTTCGCTGATTGCGGTTTCCTGTAAATATTGCAAATTCTTTCTCTAAATCTCAAAATATCCGGCCTATAAAAGGAGTATAGAGAGGCAATTATTTTTTTTCCATTTATCGGATATCTTTTTTCCTGATAGGAATATTTTTCAATATCCATAATTCTTATTATTGAAGCAAGATGCGTGGAAAAATGAATTTTTGATTCAACATATTCCCTTAAGTTGCCATTTGCTATATACTCCCTTACTTTTATCAGCTCATTTTTCATTACTTCATAATTGTGAAAAAGCAAATCTTCAAAATTTTCTATACCATTTTTACAGTATGCACAGGAACAAGGATATTCTTTTAATTCATCTAAATTAAATTCACTTTCGGAAGTAAAATATATTTTCTTTCTGCTTTTAAAAATTAAATCAACAGAATCAAAAAGATCAATTCCACAGTAGGAAAGAATTGGAAGATTTAATGGATTTGCTATCGCAGGCGCATATAGAACTTTATAACCTATTTTACCTCTTATCTCAGCCAAATAATCAACAAAATCTCTTGGATTTGAATAAGCTTCCTTTGAATTTGCCATCACATATATCTTTTCTTCTTTTTGGCAAGAGTTTTTGGATACAAAACTAAAGAAATCATTTTCCGCCAGAAAACGGGGGAAATCCTCACCAAAAAAATAAGGGTAGGATAAGGAAGGAGGGATGCAGAACTTGCATTCTTCAGGATAAAAAAAACTTCCTCCTAACCCTATTTCTTCCCCCAGTTTAACTTCCGAAAATTCAGGTGGCTTTATTCTCTTTGAAGAATACCATAGAATATTTGGAATCTTTATTTTTTTATTTTCTATTTCAATATAGCCCGCTCTTGTATTACAACTTCTTGCTTCTATTTCAAGTTTAAGACTCATCTCTTAATTAAATTTTTGTTCACCCAGTAGTCAGGCTCCTCCCCATCCAGCGCTTTTAATATTTGCTCCGCGCAGATTATACCCGCCCTCTCCTGCCCTTCAATGGTGGATGCTCCTATATGAGGAGTGAATATAGCATTTTCTAGCTCAAAAAGAGGGGATTTTTCAGGGGGCTCTTTTTCATATACATCAATGGCAGCTCCCGCTATCTTTTTTTCTTTCAGGAATTTATACAATGCTTCTTCATCCACAATTCCTCCTCTAGAGCAATTTATGAGGAAAGCACTTTTTTTCATTAAAGAAAGCATTCTTTCATTGACCATATGGTGGGTATCTTTTGTTTTTGGGATATGAATCGAAACAAAATCTGCCTCGCTGAAAATTTTTTCAATGCTCTTCAATTTTGCCCCCATTTTCCTTGCTTTTTCTTCAGTGCAATTCGGACTATATACAAGAACATTCATTCCTATGGCATTTGCAATTTTTGCTACTTCCTGAGCAATATTTCCGGAGCCAATTAAACCGAGAGTTTTTCCATATAGCTCTATCCCTTCCATTTCCTTTTTTGCCCATATTCCTTTCCTCATTGTTGCATCGCCATAGCATATTTTTCTTGCAAGTGCAAACATAAAGCCAATTGTTAATTCCGCAACTGAGTGAGTTGTTCCAGTGGGTGAGTTAACAACAATTATTCCTTTCTTTGATGCGGTTTCAACATCTATGTTATCAACTCCTATCCCCGCCCTTCCGATAACCTTCAGCTTTTTTGCATTTTCTATGATTTCCTTTGTAACCTTTGTTGCGCTCCTCACCATCAAAGCATCATATTCTCCTATTTCTCTTGCAAGCTCCTCGCCTCTCAGCTCTTTGAAATACACTTCATGCCTCTCTCTCAATTTTTTAATTGCCTCTTCCGATACCTTATCAGTAACTATTATTTTCATTTTCTCACCTTTCACTAATCGATAATTTCTTTAAATTTTTTACTGCTCCAAGATTTGTACCATCTAAAAGATAAACGCAGGAATTTTCAATATCCGCAATTTTCGGAATCGGCCCATCCAGCTTCTCCATATTTACGGCGGTGCCGCCGCACAGCAAATTGAAGGAGGGCATTATTATAAAATTCATTTTTTTATTCCATCTAATATATCTATTTAAATTTTTATTCAAACTTCCTCTTACCCAGCATGGTTTTGTGTAATATCCATAATTGCTTTTAATTTTTATTACAGGATGAAGATGTGCAAAAATAATATTTTTTCCGCTCATTAAATCTTGCGATGGCCAGGCGTGCCCGTGAGCAAATGAAATTTTGCCCATTTTGAAACCTCTTGCATTGTATATATCAGCTCTTTTGCTTCTTAAAAATGCATCGTGATTACCTTTAACAATTATTATCTCGACAAGTTCGCTCAATCTTTTCAAAAAAAATCTGACTTCTTTTCTTTCTTTTTCCATAAAATACTTATTTTCTCCGCCAGAGGAAGCGGATATCACATGTTTTAAATCCCCAACAATTATCAGCTTATTTGCATTATTTTTTTCAATTAAAGACTCTATTCTTTTCAAAATATTAGATGTCTGGATTGGAATGTTTATGCCATGGAGGTGGTATTCAAATTCTATACCTAAATGTAGATCTGCTATCACAATTGCCTTTTCCTTTTTTATATAAAGAGCCCTTTCATTGATTAAGGGACATATCATGTTAACCTCACAAATTGTAAATAATATTTGAGAAAAGGAGATAGAGTGATATTCATAAGAAAAGGAAGAAAAATTATTCCCAGTATAAAAATCATCGAGAAGCCAACAAAGCGTGCAATTGCCCTTCCAATATTGTGCATTCCAAAGAATTCAAAAATTGAGGAAATTGCAATTCTTATAGGAAAGCCAATTAACGCAAAGGTGAAAATATAAAGGATTAATGAAAAGGAAAATTTTATAAAATTTTTTAAATCGAAGATATCAAGCCCAACAATTCTTTTAATTTCGCAATTCCAGAGGAATATTGAAATGCAGAAAAAGAAGATAGAGGAAGTTATAGAAAAACCGAGATAATCTTTATCTTCTTCAACCTGCTCTTTCTTAAAAAATAAGGAAAATATAAATATTATGAAGGAAAAAATCCAGATATAAATAAGCCATCTATAACTGAATTTTTCATAAAATTTATTATCTATGAAAATAGCTTTTGCTTCTCCATAGAATTTCTTTTCATTTGTACTATATTTTCCTTCTCCAGTGAAAAAAATAAAGGAAAAATTTTTGTTCTCTTTCACAAAAAAATTTCCATTTTTTGCAAGAACAAAACTTTTTGGCTCAATAGGCATCAAATTTTTTATTTCCATTTCCTTCTCGCTTTCATTCAAATAAATTATTTCATAGGGAAAGATAGTAATCTCTCCTTCAATCTCTCCCCTGATTATTTCATAAAATTTTTTTTCATCATCGAATGTGACATAGCATTCATTGCCTTGAAAATATGTTCTATTTGTAATGAACTTATCCGAAATAAAAATTTTATCGCATTTAAAATTTATTTTTTCTTCAAGATAAATCTCCTTTGTAGAATTTTTTATCTCCATGTTATTATAAACAGCGGTGAAATTTTTGGAAGAAATTGCGGAAGCAATGCCACTTATATTTCCAAAAAGCATCATTTCGCCTTTTATTTCAATTTTTGTAGAAGGATAAAATTTAATTCCCTCAGGAAAAACCTTTATGAAAATGAAGGAAGAAATCAGAAATATAAAAATTGATAAAGTTGTTATTTTAGCTCCTTTGCCCATGAAAATATATGTGTGTTTATAAATAAACTTAACTATTGGTTTAAAATTTCAAAAAAGAATTTATATGAGAAAAATATTTAGCAAAAAATGATAGATAAGCTATTTGGATTATATCAGTTGTCTTCGCAATTGATGCTTGCAAACTCCAGTGATGAGTTATATGAAACTTTCTCATCTATACTAAAGAATGTATTCAATTTCGATGCTTTTGAATTATTAATAAAAGAAGGAAATGAGTTAAAGGAGGCGAAGGTTGTTGGTTTATTTGAATTACCAGAGCCCTTGCTACTGAATGGCAATAAAGGTATAACTGTAGCATGTACAAAAGAGAAAAAAACGATATATGTGCCAGATGTATCTAAAGATAGCAGGTATATTGAGGGAGCAAAAGGAATGAAAAGTGAAGTTGCGGTGCCCATAATTTATAAAGATGAGTTGATCGGAGTTATAAATGTTGAGAGAAAAAAGATAAATGGGTTCACTGATGAAGATATAAAATTGCTTGAGATTTTCTCGAATATTTTGGCTACCGCGATTAAAAATCTTGAAATAAAAAATAAATTGGAGGGTTCTGAAAGAAAATACAGGAGCATTTTTGAGAACTCGGTTGAAGGAATATATAGAATTAAAGAGGGAAAACTTATCGAAGCAAACAAAGCGCTGGAGGAATTTTTTGGATATAGCGAAGAGGAACTAAAAAACATGGATCTGGAAGAACTGTATAGGAATCCAGAGGATAGAAAAAATTTTATTGAAAAATTAAAAAAGTATGGTTCAGTGAAGAATTATGAAGTTGAATATTTAAAAAAAGACGGCGAGATTGTAATAGGAAATGAATATGCAACACTTGTGAGGGAAGGAAATGAAGAATATGTAGATGGCATAATTCATGATATTACAAGCCTGAAGAAGGCACAGGAGGAGGCGGAATTCTTCAATGCCCTCCTGCGCCATGATGTCGCAAATAAGTTGCAGTTGATAATTGGGTATCTCGAAATAATGATGGAGGAAGAATTAAAGGAGGAACACAGGGAAATGATCGAGGCTGCTTTAAATTCCGCACTCTCCGCAAGCAAGATAATAGATAATGTGAGGAAATTGCAATTTTTGGAGAAGGAATGGGTAAAAAAGGATTTTGATATTGATAAATTTGTGGAAGATCTGATAAAAGAATATGGCAAGGATGCCAGGGAGAGGAATATAAATATAGAGCATGAAAAATATGGAAAAAAAATATTTTCAACGGAGCTTATCGGTGAAGTAATTTCAAACTTGCTCGGGAATGCGATATATCATTCAAAAGCAAAAAATATAAAGATAGGGGTTAGCGATGAAGGAAAGGAGATAAAAATATATGTGCGTGATGATGGAATTGGGATAAGTGAGGAATTGAAGAAAAATCTATTTAAAATGGGTGCAAAAGGAAAGGAAAGCAGGGGTAGCGGTTTAGGATTATATTTATCAAAAAGAATTGTTGAAAAGATGGGCGGGAGAATAGAGGTTAGAGATGCAGTGAAGGAAGGAAAGAATAAAGGAACCATATTCGAAATATATTTACCAAAATGATTTTTAATTCTCATACACATATAGGTGATGCCTTTATTTCTCTTGAAAAAAAATATAGTATAGAAGAACTTTTTGCTCCATATGGAATTAAACATAGAATGCTTGAAAAAGCAAGCGGGGAAGAGATTTTGAATGGTATAAAGAAAGCAATTGATATAATGGAAAAATGCGGAACAGATTTTTTTGTGGATTTCAGGGAAGGAGGAATTGAAGGAGTAAAAATACTCAAAGAAGCATTAAAAGGAAGGAAAATAAAAGCAATTATTCTCGGGAGACCAAAAAATTTTATTTATGACGAAAAAGAAATTGATGAATTGCTTGATATAAGTGATGGGATTGCTCTGAGCAGTGTATATGATTGGGATAAAAATGAAATTGAAATGGTTGCAAATCATGTTCATGAAAGAAAGAAAATTTTTGCAATTCATGCAAGTGAGGTAAGAAGGGAGGATGTAGAGCAAATAATTTCTTTAAAGCCAAAATTTGTTGTTCATCTATGCAAGGCAAGTGATGAGGACATTAAAAAAATAGTGAAGGAAAAGATAGGTGTTGTTATTTGCCCTCGCTCAAATTTTAATTTCAATTTATCCCCGCCTTTAGAGAAGCTAATTGAATATAAAGCAAATATAATGCTTGGAACTGACAATGCAATGATTGTTGAGCCAAATATATTTGAGGAGATGAAATTTCTTATAGAAAAATTTGATATTGAAGAGGAGAAAGCTTATGATATGATAAGCAAAAACCCATGTAAATTTTTTTTAAAATGAGGAAATTTTAAAAAAGATGATGTATTACATAAGGTAATGAATAAGCCAAAAAAGGAGCTTAAAGTTAAGGACTTAATGAATAAAAAGCCGATATATGCGGAGATACCTGGAAGTAGGGAAGATGTATTGAGAATATTTGGAAAGTATGAAGTAAGCAGTGTGCCTGTTGTTAAAGCGGGAACAAAAAAATTTGTTGGTATGATTACAAGGAATCGTATATTCGAAAATCCTGAAGAACAGCAACTAGCTTTGCTTGTGGATAAAAATCCTATTGTGCTTTCACCAGATGCAAGTGTTAAAAAGGCGGCGAAAATATTCTATGAGAATAGATTGCATGGTGTGCCTGTTGTAAAAAAAGATGAGCTCGTTGGAATGATCTCTCCCCCACATTTACTCTCCCTCCTAAAAGAAAAAACCGATAAGGTTGAAAAATATCTCTCACCCTTATGTGTGCCTCTATATCAGGAAACTCCTCTGCCAGCGGTTATGAAAATATTCAGGATAACAAACGCTCCCGCCCTGCCTGTTGTGGATGAAAATGGGGAACTTGTTGGGATAGTTTCAGATGGTGACCTTTTCACTTTCTCCCATTTGCAGGAAAGCGTGAAGAAATCAGACCTTGGCATAGGAGAAGACGAAGATATGTGGACTTGGGAGGGTATAAGAGATGTTATGCGCCTGTATTATGAAACTTCAAAAATTCAGCTCCCGCTTGTGCCAGTTAAAGAAGTGATGGTAAAAAAAGTAATAACCGCTTATATTAAATCAAAAATTTCTGATGTTGCAAAGAAAATGCTGGAAAATAGGATTGACCAGCTCCCGGTAATAAATGAAAATGATGAGCTAGTTGGTATGGTATATGATATAGATTTGATGAGTTCATTAATATGAAAGATATGACAGAAAAGACGGATATATATGAAAAAATAATGGCTTTAGCAAAAAGGAGAGGGTTTATATACCCATCTTATGAAATTTATGGAGGGGAAACAGGCTTTTATGATTATGGGCCACTGGGTTGCTTAATGAAAAACAATATAGAAAATGAATGGAGAAATTTCTATGTGATCAAGGAAGGATTTTATGAAATATCAACACCAGTCATAACTCCCTATGCGGTGCTAAAAGCATCCGGACACGTTGATAAATTTATAGATGAAATTGGATATTGCAAGAAATGCGAGTTGAGCTTTAAGGTTGAGGAGTTGAAAAATGGCTTATGCCCCATATGCGGAGGAAATGTGGAGAGGAGTGAAATAAATCTAATGTTTGAAACAGGGATAGGGAGAAAAAAAGAAAGAGCATTCTTGCGCCCTGAGACCGCGCAGGGAATATTTGTCAACTTTCCTTTCCTTTATGAATTTTCCAGGAAGAAAATACCTTTTGGAATCGTCCAGATCGGAAAGGGTTTCAGAAATGAGGTTTCACCGAGACAAGGAATGATAAGATTAAGAGAATTTTCCATGGCGGAGGCGGAAATATTTTTCGGTGAAGAAAATAAAAAACATGCCAAGCTCAAAGAATTTGAAAATGAAGAGATAAAAGTGGTTTATGAAGGAAGAGAAGAGAAAATAAAACTTATGGAAGGCATTGGAAAAATATTTGGGAATGAAGCAATTGCATACTATCTCGCATTAACAAAAAAATTTTTGGTGAAAGTTGGGATACATGAAAACAAAATTCGTTTCAGAAAGCATGAAAAAAATGAGCTTGCTCATTATGCAAATGAATGCTGGGACGCGGAAGTTTATTCAGAAAGATTTGGATGGATTGAATGCGTTGGAATCGCAGATAGGCAGAGCTATGATTTAGAAGCTCATATGAAGGCAACTGGATTTGATATGAATGCAATTGAAACTTTTGATGAACCTATAAAAGTTAGAAAAAAAGTGGTGAAGCTAAAAATGGATAAAATAGGGAAATTATTCAGGGAGAAAGCGAAAATCATTAAAGAAAAGTTTGATGGGGCGGAATTTACTGGAAAGTTAAGCATTGAGATAGATGGAGAAATTTATGAAATAGGAGAAGAATTTTATGAGATAGTTGAGAAAGAGGAAAATGTATATTTGAGAAAATTTTTACCCCATGTAATAGAGCCATCTTATGGAATAGATAGAATTTTCTATTTTATAATGGAGCATAATTACATGGAAAAGGAAAAAGAAGGAGAAAAATATGTTATTTTATCTATTCCACCAAATATTGCTCCAATAAAAGCGGGTGTCTTTCCTCTCCTGCCCAAAGATGGTTTGCCGGAAATAGCAAAAGAAATTGAATCAAGCTTAAGAAGAAATAAAATAATTTGTTTTTATGATGAAAGTGGAAGTATAGGGAGGAGATATGCAAGGATGGATGAAATCGGGACACCTTTCTGCATCACAGTTGATTATCAGACAAAAGAAGATGATACAGTCACAATCCGCTTTAGAGATACTTCAGAACAAATAAGGATAAAAAGGGAAGATGTTGCCAAATGGATAGAAGAAAGGATTAGATAAATCCTTTCCTCTTCTTTTCAAGCTCTCTTAGCTCCGCCCTCTTTATTTTTCCGCTTATTGTCTTTGGCAAACTTTCCACAAATTCTATCTCACGAGGATATTTATAAGGAGCGGTTTGCTGTTTGACAAATTCCTGCAACTCATTGATTAGTTTTTCACTTGGCTCGTATCCTTTTGCAAGAACAACAAATGCCTTAACAATGTTTCCCCTTATTTTGTCTGGAGATGCAACAACTGCTGCCTCCAGCACCGCGGGATGCTTTACAAGAGCATCTTCAACTTCAAAAGGACCTATCCTGTAGCCTGATGATTTTATTACATCATCCGCTCTCCCTTCAAACCATATATAGCCATCCTCGTCTTTCCTAGCTAAATCTCCCGTGAGATAAAACCCATTAATCGCAAGCTCCTCAATCCTCTTGCCATTCCAGTAGCCGACCATAAGTCCTGGATGATCTATCGGGACCGCAATCTGCCCAACCTGGCCAGCTGGCAAAACATTTCCATTTTCATCTACTATTTCAATGTTGGCGCCTGGCATCGGCTTACCCATTGAGCCTGGCAGGACTTTTATACCATCGTAGTTGCAAACCAGCCCAGTTGTTTCTGTTTGACCATAGCCATCATAGATTAATAAGCCATATGCCTTTTTGAATCTGTCAATTACTTCCCTGTTTAAAGCCTCTCCAGCGCTCAAAAATTTTTTCATATCTTTTAAGTCATAGCTTTCCAAATCTTCTTGAGCCAAAAGCCTGTATTCAGTTGGTGTGGAACAGAATCTATTTACACGATATTTTTCCATCAGTTCAAGATATTTTTTTGCATTAAATCTCCCATTGTAAATTAGTTGAGATGCACCAACTGCAAGAGCTACTCCTACTGGAGACCAAAACCATTTTGCCCATCCAGGGCTGGTAGTTGCCCATAACAGCTCATTTGGTTTTGCATTCCACCAATAAACCGCATTTGTTTTTGCCATGCAATAAATCCATGCATGATTGTGCATCACTCCTTTTGGTTCGCCAGTTGTACCTGATGTATAATTTATTGTCATTATATCAGTTGATTTTATCCTTTCATAATCAAAATACCTTGATTCTTTTCTTATTTCCTTATAGCTGATCCATCCGTCCTTTTCTCCATCAACTATTATATAATTTTCTACATTTATTTTATCCCTTACTTCATCGACAAAATCTGTTGAATTTCTGTGGGCAATTATTGTCTTTGCCCCACTATTATTTGCTCTGTATTCAATATCCTTTGCCCTAAGCATGTCAGGACAGGGAATCACTATCGCGCCTGCCTTAAAGCTACCTATCTGAGCAACAAAAACCTCTGGCAAACGAGGCATTATTACAATTATTCTATCTCCTTTTTTCATTCCTAAGCCTCTTAAAAAATTTGCAAATCTATTTGAGTCATCCCTTAACTCCCAATAAGTCATTTTTTCTTTATTTCCATTTTCATCTTCATAGTATATTGCTACCTTGCCCCTCTCCTTAGCAACCTTATCAACAACTTCACAAATTGAATAATACTCCGGCACATCCCACTTAAAATTTTTTATCCATTCTTCATATTTGTCTTTCATGTTTTTTGATATGTTTTAGATATTATTAATAATTTCGGCTTTAACCAATGTCGTGGATGTTTATAAATAACGATTTAAACCGAGGTTAAAATCACACTAAGTGAGGATTTCTCATCAAATTTGACATTTTAATTCGACATTTTTATATATGCAAAAAACATGTTGCAGTAATGAGCTATATAGTGGGATACGGGGCTTATGTGCCAAGATATAGGATAAAAGTGGAAGAGATAGCTCGTGTATGGGGAAGAGATGCAAAAGCAATTTCATCGGGACTAAATATTTTTGAGAAATCGGTTCCAGCAATAGATGAAGATACCGCAACAATTTCGGTTGAAGCAGCGAGAAAGGCGGTAAAAGCAAGCAAAATAAATCCAAAAGAAATAGGAGCAATTTATGTGGGCTCTGAAAGCCATCCATATGCGGTTAAACCAACTGCCACCACAGTGGCGGAAGCAATAGAAGCGGTGCCATATCTCACAGCAGCGGACTATGAATTCGCTTGCAAAGCAGGCACTGCAGGCATGCAAAATTGCATCGCCTTGGTTAAATCTGGCATGATAAAATATGGTATGGCAATAGGGACGGATGTAGCTCAGGCTGCGCCTGGGGATGCTCTTGAATACACTGCCGCTGCGGGAGGAGCTGCTTTTATTATTGGAAATGATGGAATAGCAAAGATAAATTGTACTCTTTCATTTACAACTGATACACCTGATTTCTGGAGGAGGGAAGGAGAGCCTTATCCAGGGCATGGTGAAAGATTCACTGGCGAACCCGCTTATTTCCGCCATGTTACGAATGCTGCAAAAATGCTTATGGAAAAAATGGGGACAAAAGCAAGTGACTACGACTACGCTGTCTTTCATCAGCCAAATGGGAAATTTCCAATGAGAGTTGCAAAAATTCTTGGATTTGAAAAAAAGCAAATTGAGCAAGGCCTGCTATGCCCTTATATAGGAAATACATATTCTGGCTCAACAATGCTCGGGCTCGCTTCAATTCTTGATGTTGCTAAAAGCGGGGATAGAATATTTGCGGTATCATATGGTTCAGGTGCTGGCTCAGATGCTTTTGATATAACCGTTACTGATAAAATAGAGGAATATGAAAGGTGCAATATAAGAAAGATGATAGAGAATAAAAAATATGTTGATTATTCAACTTATATGAAATATAGAGGTGAAATATGAGGGAAGTTGCGGTTATAGGAGTTGGGATGACTGAATTTGGCGAACTATGGGAAAAATCATTCCGCGAACTGGTTGGAGAGGCGGGAATAAAAGCAATTGAAGATGCGGGAATAGAAGGGGAAAGAATAGATGCCTTATATTTAGGAGGAATGTCAGCGGGTCGCTTCATCGGGCAGGAACACATAGCGAGCATTGCGGTAGAAGTGGCGGGATTGCATGGCCTGCATATTCCTTCAACAAGAGTAGAGGCTGCTTGTGCATCTGGAGGAGTGGCAATGCATCAGGCATATATAGCGGTTGCAAGTGGAATTTATGATATAGTTGTTGTTGGAGGAGCAGAAAAAATGACAGATGTAGTGGGAGGAGAAGCAACTGATATACTTGCCTCTGCTGCAGATCGAGAATGGGAGGCATTTCTCGGCTTAACCTTCCCTGGCCTATATGCCCTTATGGCAAGATATCATATGCATAAGTATGGAACAACACAGGAACAACTTGCAATGGTTGCGGTAAAAAATCACTATAATGGTAGTTTAAATCCGAAAGCTCAGTTCAGGAATAGAATAACTGTTGAAGATGTGCTGAATTCACAGATTGTAGCGGATCCGCTGCATTTGCTCGATTGCAGTCCAATAAGCGATGGCTCCGCCGCTGTGGTTCTCGCCCCCCTAGATTTTGCAAAAAAGCACTGCGAAAAACTAGTAAAAATTTCCGCGAGTGTGCAGGCAAATGATGCGATTTCATTGCACAGGAGAAAAGTTTTTGATGGAATACCCGCAGCCCAGCATGCAGCAAAAAAAGCATATAAAATGGCGGGGATTGAAGCAAAAGATATTGATGTGGCGGAGGTGCACGATTGCTTTACAATTGCGGAAATAATGGCTATTGAAGATCTGGGATTTTTTGAAAAAGGTAAGGGGGGAAAAGCGGTTGAAAATGGCTTAACAGAGCTTGAAGGAGAAATTCCGATAAATACTTCTGGAGGACTTAAAGCAAAGGGTCATCCTGTTGGAGCGACTGGCGTGGCTCAGATAATTGAAATTGTTCAACAATTGCGAGGCGAAGCAGGGCAAAGACAGGTTAAAGAAGCTAAAATCGGGCTAACCCATAATATAGGTGGGTCTGGAGGAACTGCGGTTGTACATATTTTGGAGGTGGTATAATGGGAGTTGCAAGGTACTGGAGAGAGATTCCTTCAAGATATAATCTTATAGGAAGTAAATGCAATGTATGCAATGAAATATTTTTCCCCCCGATAAAAATATGCCCGAATTGCAGGAGAAAATCGATTGGAAAAATTGAAGACTATAAATTGAAAGGTGTTGGAACTGTAGAAAGTTTTACAATAATAAGGAATGCTCCTCCCGAATTTGAAAGAAATGTCCCTTATGTTATTGCTCTCATAAAAATGGAGGAAGGTTGCTACATAACCGGTGAAATAGTAGATTGCGAGTATGACGAAATCCATATAGGCATGAAAGTGGACGCTTGCTTCAGGCGCATTCAGCAGGATGGAAGCGCGGGAGCAATATATTATGGCTATAAATTCAGGAAGGCAGATTAAGATGTTTGGAGTATATGGGCTGAACTTAAATATTGAAAAAGGGGGTGTAAAAATAGAAGTTAGCGGAGGCGGGAGGGAGAAAAATTATTTCAGAAAAGCTGGGGATGAGGTGATTGAGAAAAAAATTTATGCAAATAATGGGGAGATTATTATTTCTCCTGTTCCTCCGGTAAATCTGCCAATCCATGCCTCAAATCATTTAATGATAGAGTTTGATAAAAGCATTTTTGTTGAGCCAGGTGTGGAAGAAAAAATATTTATTAAATTTCCAGTTGAAATAGGTGTATTTCTATCTGATGAAAAAGATATTGAGCCATTGGACATTTTTACAAAAACAAAATTGAAATATACATTATATGGGCGCCCTGAAGATGGCTTTGTGTGCAGGTGGTGGAGAAGTGAGATATATAAAGAAATTCCGAATGTTGATGAGCTTTATGAAGGAATTATGGAATTGAAGATTAAAAATAGCTACAGCGAGTGGACTGAAATAAATAAAATTGTTTTTAATACTCTTACCATGAAAATTTTTTACAAGAATCATGCATATTGTTCCGCAAATCTTGAAATAATTAAAAAGAGTATGGGAAAAACATCCTTTAATGAAAAGGTTGAGGGAATGAATGAAGCAATAGATTTATATTTAGCAAAAAGCAGAAAATTAGGAATTTCTCTTGCAAAAGAAATTGGAAGAGAATTTTTTATGGAGCGTGGTTTCAAATGACAATCTGGGATATATTTAAATATAAAATAGCGGGAATCGAAGTCGAGGCAATATTAAAGTTTATAGGAGCAATTCTAATTATAGTAATAATAGCAAAAATAGTTAGAACAAACATAAGGAGGGGTTTAAAGGATAAATTGCCGGATCCAACAGTCAAAAATATTGAGAGGTTTTCATATTATGTTATAATAATAATTGGTTTTATTGCTTCTCTTTCCATTATAGGAATTTCGCTATCCGGCCTGCTTGTGGCGGGAGGAATTTTGGGTATAGTGATTGGTTTTGCAAGCCAGACAGTTGTTTCAAATTTTTTGAGTGGGATATTTTTGATTATTGAAAGACCAATTGGAATAGGAGATGCAATAAAGATAGAGGATGTTGAAGGGATTGTTGAGGAAATAAAGATTTTATCAACCACAATAAGGACATGGGATGGAGTATATGCTCGCTTCCCGAATGAAAAAGTTTTTACTTCAAAGATATACAACTATTACAGTAGCCCTGTAAGAAGATTTGAATATAAAATAGGGATAAGATATAGTGATGATGCAAATAAAGCAATAGAGATAATAAAAAGAGTGCTTGATGAGCATCCTTTTGTGCTCAAGGAGCCTGCTCCAGTTATTTTTGTTGATGAACTTGGAGAGAGCAGTGTAAATTTATCTGTTAGAATATGGGCTCCATCAAATGTATGGTTTTCAGTAAAGACTGAAATGCTATGGAAATTAAAGGTTGCACTTGAAAAAGAAGGAATTCAGGTTCCATTCCCACAGCGTGTCATATGGATGGCAAAATAATATTTTCAATAGGCCATTCAAACAGAAGCAAGGAAGAATTTCTGAGTTTGCTTGAAAAATATGGAATTGAAGCAATCGCAGATGTAAGGCGCTTTCCATCTTCAAAGTTTGAAATTTATAAAAAAGAAAATATCAAGAAAATTCTGGGCAAGATAGAATATTTGCATTTTGAAAATCTTGGCGGATTCAGGCATGGCTATGCTAAATGGATGGAAACAGAAGAATGGAGGAAAGATTATGAAAAATTGAAGAAAATCGCAGAAATAAAGAAAGTTGCTATCATGTGCGCGGAGAAATTTCCTTTCAGATGCCACCGCAGGCACATATTAAGGAAGATGGAGGAAGAAGGATGGAAAGTGATAAATATAATATAGAAAAACAGAAGCTCAGGGAGGAGATATGGAAAAAGATGGATGCATTAGGAATAGCAATATTTCCCTACGCTTATGGAAGAATACCAAATTTTGTTGGAAGTGAGTTAGCGGGAAATAAAGTTACTACTCTTGAAGAATGGAAGAAGGCAAAGATTATATTTTCAAACCCGGATTTTGCACAGCAAAAAGTGAGGGAAAATGCTCTAAAAGAGAATAAGATTTTAATAATGGCTTCACCAAAATTAAAGCATGGATTTATAAAAATTGATCCAAAAGATGTAAAATGCAATGAAAAATTTGCAAGCACAATTTCCGGGGCATTTAAATATGGAAGAAAAATGGATGATCTGATAAAACCTGATTTAATAATCACTGGATGTGTTGCGGTTGATGAAGAAAATTTTGTCAGGCTGGGAAAAGGAGGAGGATATGGGGACAGGGAGATAGAAATGATCGAGGAAAAATTTGGAAAAATTCCAGTGGTAACAACCGTTCATGATATTCAAGTAGTTAAAAATATTCCTTTTGATGAAAAAGATACAAGAGTTGATATAATAGTTACTCCAACAAGAATAATAAGGAGAAAAATTTAAACTTATCAAAACATTTTTATCCTCCTGCATATAAAGGGGTGATGAACTACACTCTCTTGCTTCTTACCGCTCTTCTCGCATTTACATGGGGAATGCTCTTCGCCTTCTGGCTTGTATTTGCAAGAACCGCAAAAAAGCTATCTCGCCTAATAGAGGAAATAAGTAAAGGACAATTAACTCTTGAAGAAACCTATCAACTGGTTAAGAGAATTATAGATAAAGCATATGAGGAGATAAAGAAGGACAAGAATGAAAATCGTTGAAGCAATAAATGAGGTTTATAAACAAATTCAAAAGGCAAAACATAGCTTAACCCATCTTTATAAAATTCTTATTTTTATAACGCCTTTTCTCACAATAGCATTTTATTTCGCATTTGTTTTTGATTATCTTCCACCAGAAACATGGGCAAAATATGCCAGCCTTGCTGTTGCATATCTATTCCCTCCTCTTGGAAAGGAGTCTGTAATCCCGCTCATGCTGTCAAGCAATGTGCCTGTATGGATAGTTGGTAGTACAATAGTGATGATGGATATAATTTCATCCGCAATAATTGCATATAACTGGTGGTTTGCGGAGCTCATAATTTATCATATCCCTTATCTAGATAGAGGATATGAGAAATTGAAGAAGAAATCGGAGAATTTCAGTAAAAAAAAGTTAATTACATTTGCTCTGATAATTTTTATGATAATACCCTTTCAGGGCACAGGAGGAATCAGCACAACAATAATATCCCGCCTTATCGGTTTCAAACCAAAGAAAACGATTGCAATAGTTTCAGTTGGATCATCAATAACAACTTCTTTTATTATAATGGCTTATTTTGGGCTACTTAATTTCATTTATTAGCCATTTCACCGCAAGCTCAACCGCCTTTCTGCTTGAATTTTTTGGCCTCCAGCCTTTCTGCATTATTTTTGATATATCAAGTGTCATGAATTTTACATCCCCTCTCCATCCTCTTCCATTTATTCCTCCAGTGAAAACATATTCCGGCTTTAAACCCATTTCCTTGCTTACTATATCCGCTATTTCCTTTACTTCTATGCTATCAAGTGAGCCAATATTGTATATTTCTATTTTATCCTCCCATCTTTCCATAGTGTAGAAAATTGCATCTATGCAATCATCTATATAGAGATATGATTTTCTTTGAGTTCCATCTCCCAATATTTCAAGCTTCTCTTTATTTGCTCTCAATTTTTTTATAAAATCATATATCACGCCATGCGTTGATCTCGGTCCAACAACATTTGCAAATCTGTAAATTATTGCTTCAATGTCAAAAGTATGAGAATATGAGCAAATCATTGCCTCACAGGCCAATTTTGTCGCTCCATATATGGAGATTGGAACCAAAGGAGAATAATCTTCTGGAGTTGGTATTTTTTTAGCATCTCCATATACCGCTGATGAGGATGTGAATATAATTTTTTTAACTCCTTCTTTTCTCATCCCTTCAAGCAAGTTATATGTTGCAACTATGTTATTTTCAAAAATTGATTTTGTATCTTTTTCTCCCGCTCTTACATCTGGATTTGCAGCAAGATGAAATACAATTTCGCAATTTTTTACCGCATTTCTTGCGTCTCTTTTATTAATTAAATCCCCTTTTATCAATTCAATTTTATAGAGATGAGCTTCAAGAAATTCTATTTTTCCAGATGAAAAATTATCTACGCATTTAACTTCATAACCTTTTTTTAAAAGATGCTCCACCAAGTGACTACCTATAAATCCCGCTCCACCTGTAACCAAAACTTTCATGAGATGAAATATAAATCAATTAGAAATATTTTCCTATCTATGCATAATGCAAGGAAAATGCTCTATAAAAATTTAAGTATAATGTTTTCTTTTAAAGTGTGAAAGAAAGGCAAAAAATTGCGCTAGAGAGAATAAATCGCCTTTTCATTGAAGCGGAGAAAATGGCAAAAGAGAATAGAATGAATTTATGCAATAGATATGTTGAAATTGCGAGAAAAATATCAATGAAATATCTTGTAAGAATTCCAAAAATTTATAGGATAAGATATTGCAAAAAATGCCTTTCATATTTTGTTCCGGGCAAAAATTGCAGGGTGAGACTTAAAAAAAGAAAAGTTGTTATAACATGTCTCAACTGTGGAAATATGAAAAGATATCCTTACTTAAAGGAAATAAAAGAGAGGAGAAAATGGAAATTAAAAAAATAGAAGAAGAAATAAAAAATTGCAAGAAATGCAGGCTGTGGAAAGAGAGGAAAAATCCTGTTCCAGGGGAGGGAAATTATAATGCAAAGCTTATGCTAATTGGGGAAGCCCCCGGAAAGAATGAAGATGAGGAAGGGCGCCCTTTTGTAGGGAATGCGGGAAAAATATTGAATAATGCTCTTGAAAAAAATGGGATAGATAGAAAGAGTGTTTATATAACAAATGTTGTTAAATGCCATCCCCCAAAAAATAGAGCTCCTTATGAAGATGAGATAAAAAAATGCTCTCATTATTTGCAAAAGCAGATAGAGTTGATAAATCCTGAAATAATAGCTACTCTTGGAAATTTCAGCACAAAAACAATATTTAGATTTTTTGGTTTTAAAGAAGAGGCGATAAGCAAGCTACATGGCAAGATTTTTGTTTCTCCTCTGCACAATATAAAAATTTTTCCAACATTTCATCCCGCAGCCTGCATTTATAATCCTTTTTTGCTCGATAAATTTGAAAAGGATATAGAAAAGCTTGCAGAAATTTTTAAAAGTTTATATAGAGTATAGTTATAAATTTCATGAAGGTAGTAGTTGCCCTTGGAGGAAATGCATTAACTGGCAAGGATAGAAAAGTAGATTATGAAAAGCAGATGGAAGCGACAAAAAATACCGCAAGCTGTATAGCAAAGATGATTAAAAATGGCTGGAAAATAGTAATTACACATGGAAATGGTCCTCAAGTGGGAGAGCTATTATTACAGCAAAAAATGGCAAAAACTTCAATGCCTCTCCATGTTTGTGTTGCATTAACTCAAGGGCAGATTGGATATGCTATTCAACAAGCTCTTCTCAATGAATTAAAAAAGAATAAAATAAGCAAGGAAGTTGTAACTGTAATAACTCAAGTAGTAGTAAGCAAAGATGACAATGAATTTTTAAATCCAACCAAACCAATTGGACCAGTTTATTCAGATGATGAAATAGAGGAGATTAAAAAAAATTATAAGGTTGGGAAATATGAAAATGGATGGAGAGTTCTTGTTCCTTCTCCAAAGCCAATTTCAATAGTTGAAGCGGGAATAATTAAAGAGTTAATTGAAAGAGATATTATTGTAATTGCGGGAGGAGGGGGAGGAATACCTGTAATAGAAAAAAATGGAATGCTATATGGAGTTGATGCGGTCATAGATAAGGATTTAGCCTCCCAAAAACTGGCAAGCGAGATTGGGGCAGAAATCCTTTTAATACTTACAGATGTGGAACATGTTTTTCTGAATTATGGAAAGAAAAATAGCAAAAAAATAGAGGAAATTACTGTAGATGAAGTGGAGAAATACTATAAGGAAGGGCATTTTCCAGCTGGCTCCATGGGGCCAAAGATAGAGGCGGGAATAAATTTTTTGAGGGATGGAGGAAAGGAGGTGATAATTACTTCAATAGATAAGGCATGGGATGCGTTAAATGGAAGGACAGGAACACATATTAAGCCTTAACATCCCCGCCAGAAATGCTATTAGCCCAAAGAAAATTGCAAGAAGAGTTAATTTTCTTGGGGTTGCAATTTCTTTTCCCTTTATTAATAGATAAGAGGAATAGATGAAAAGGAAGGAAGAAAAGCAAAGGAATAAGAAAAATAGGGGGTTGAGATAATAGGAAGAATCTATTTCCACAAAAAATGGTATAAATGCTATAATGGATGAAAAAATGAAAAGCAAAGATGATAAATACCTGGAATTTTTTTCTCCTATATATAGGGGAAATGATTTTGTCCTTCTTTCCATATCTCCATAGAAATCCATTATATCCTTCATTATTTCCCTTCCCAGTCCAGACAAAAATGCAAGAATTGCAAAAAATATTATTATTTTAGAAATCTCTTCTGAGTATGCAAGGGCTCCAAAAACAAAAGGTATTGCCATTATAAAGGCGATGTAAAAATTTCCGATAACCTTTATTTCTTTAAATTTTACATCATAGAATGTTGCAATTATTAAATTTGTCAATGCTATCAAAAAACATGTTTTATTTACAAATATGCTGAATAAAATACCAATTGGAGAGGTGATAAAGTATATGGCTAAGGCGGTTTCCGGTTTTATATCCCCTCTTACCAGAGGTCTATCAAACCTTTTATTCTTTTTATCCACTTCATAATCAAAATAGTCATTTAGGGCAAATGTTCCCGCTTCAAGAAAAAAAGCGGTAAGAAAAGAAAAAATTATTTTCTCATGGAAAAAAAATCCTTTTGCGGAAATGATGAATCCAACAACTACTGCAATACCTAGCATTAAACCATGATCCGCCCTTATTAAATCAGCAATTGCCTTTATCTTTTTCACAATGTTAAACAAGAACAGGAGAAATATTTTTTGCTGGCGAAGAATTTTTTTATATCTTCCGCATTTCTTTTTAGGGCCGGCGTAGCTTAGTCTGGAGGAGCACCCGGCTGTTAACCGGGTGGTCACCGGTTCAAATCCGGTCGCCGGCGCTCTTCTCCCATTTTTTCAATTCAAGAACTTTTCCCAGACTACTTCCTCTCTTTATCTCCTCTCTTATCCTATTTTCCCTTTCCATTACATTTATCGCCCTATTTGCAATTTCCTGCTCCTCCTCTTTTGGAATTACAACAACTCCATTATCATCCCCGACAATCCAGTCTCCTTTCCTTACTATTTGCCCACCACAAACTATTTCACATCCTATTTCTCCATATCCTTTTGGCTCACCCGCCTCTGGAACAATTTTTTTAGAGAATGCGGGGAAATCGAGCTTAATTATTTCATGCACATCTCTTATTGCTCCATCAACAACAATTCCTGCAATTCCTTTCCTGATTGCACTTAAAGTGGCAAGCTCCCCCCAAACCGCCTGCTTGCCCTCGCCCGCCTGCACAACAATTACATCTCCTCTTTCTGCGATGTCAATTGCCTCCACTACTTTTGCCCAATCTCCATCAATCGTTTTTACTGTAAAAGCCCTTCCAACCATCTTATACCCTCTTTTAAGAGGAAATATATCTCTCATTGCCCCTCTGTTGTGCATTGCATCACATATATTGCAAGTTGATACTTTTATCAATGCTTCTCTTATTTCCTCCTTGCCATATTTCTTGAATAGCTCGCTTTTAATTTTTTCTCCTTCCATTGCCCTCTTTATATCTTCAGTCGCTTTTTTTGCATCCTCCGCCTTTATTATTGCCCCTCCAACTATAATTATACTCGCTCCTTTGCTTATCGCAACCCCAGCATTTTCCGCATTTATTCCACCCGCAACCGCCAAAGGCAAGCTACATACTTTCGAAACCTCTTCAAGATGATAAAAAGGACTTTTTCCAGCCATCTGCTCATCAATTGAAGTATGGATGCATATATAATCAACTCCCATTTTCTCCAGCTCTTTAGCCCTCTCAACCAAATTTTTTACACCAATCATATCCACCATAACCTCAATACCATATTTCCTCGCAGACTTAACCACCTCTTTTATTGTTTCATCACTTGCCACACCCAGAACACATATCACATCCGCCCCCGCTTTTGATGCCATCTCCGCCTCAATATCTCCAACATCAATTGTTTTCATATCCGCAATAATTTTTTTTCCAAACTTTTTAAAATTCTTTATTACATGTATTCCTTCCGCCTTTATCAGAGGTGTGCCAATTTCAATCCAGTCCACCCCTCCCTTAACACTCTCTTCAGTAACTTTTATTGCACGATGCAGATCAACAAAATCAAGAGCAACTTGCAATATTGCCATATAGATATATATTTATTATATTTACATTTTCATCTGTAACTGGCGAAGCAATTTTGCCTGCATTTTCTTATTTGATAAGCTTTTCATCATCTTCTTTGAGATATTATACTGGCGGAGAAGCTCTTTAACATCTTTTTGCTCAACTCCTGCACCTCTTGCAATCCTTTTAATTCGAGAAGAATTTATTATTGAAGGCTCCTCCAGCTCTTTTTTTGTCATCGAATCCATTATAACCTTGAATTTCTTTAGCTTTTCCTGCATTGCATGCATCTCCTCATCTTTTAATGTTCTTCCAAAAGGCAAAAGATCAGCAATTTTCTGGAAAGGCCCCATCTTTGTGACAATTTCCATCTGCTCGTACATATCAAGAAGTGTAAACTTACCACTCATAATTTTTTTAGTTGCCTCACTAACTTCTTTTTCTTTTGCTACTTCCTCAACTTTTTCAATTAAAGTCTGCAAATCACCCATTCCAAGCAAACGGGAAAGGAAGCGCTTCGCATCAAACTTCTCAAAATCATCAATCTGCTCACCAGTACCTATATAAAGAATTGGCGCCCCCGTTTCCGCAACCGCAGAAAGAGCCCCTCCTCCCTTTGCGGAACCATCTATTTTTGTGAGTATTACCCCTGTTATTCCTATTGCATCATTGAATGCCTTTGCTTGCTTGCCCGCCTGCTGGCCGATTGAGGCATCCAAAACCAGGATTTTTTCATCTGGGTTAAAAACTTTTGATATTTCTTTCATTTCTTCAATTAACTCATCTTCCAGCGCATGTCTTCCAGCGGTATCAACTATAATAACATCATATTTTGCAAAAGCTTCCATTCCCTTTTTAACAACATTTATTGGATTTCCATTTCCTAGGATAGGAACACCTATTTTTTCTCCAATTTGCTTTAACTGCTCATAGGCAGCGGGACGATGGGTATCTGCAGCAATCATTGCTACTTTAAGCCCTCTTTTCTGGAAATATCTTGCAATTTTTCCGCATGTTGTTGTTTTACCCTGTCCATATAAACCAACCATCATTATTTTTTGCTTTTTAAGAGGCAAATCCCTTCCTTTTCCAAGAATTGAAGATAGCTCTTCATATAAAATTTTTAATACATGGTCTCTATTGCTCATTCCTGGCAATGGCTTTTCTTCCAGCGCTCTTTTTTCTATCCTTTTTGAAATTTCAAGAACAAGTTTTACATTCACATCTCCAGAAATGAGAGCTCTCTGTATATCCCTTACCACTTCCTGAATCAACTCTTTATCAATGAAAGGGGCATTTGCTATTTTTCTGAATACACTTCTCAGTGCTTCCCCAAGATTTTTAAGCATTTCAAAAATTAAACAAAGAGGATATATATTCCTTTTGCCATTATTTTTTAGGGCTAAGAAATACTTTTTCAAAAATCCAAAAATCTACCAAAAACTTTATATATCATAATGCTTTTATGTTACCGAAAAATTTAAAAAGGGATGAAAATGGTAAAGAAAAAAACTGAAGTGGAGGAAATTGAAAAATGTCCTGAATGTGGTTCAACACATCTTGTTCAAGATTATGAGAGAGGAGAGCTTGTTTGCCAGGACTGCGGGCTAGTGGTAGATGATGCATATATTGATCAGGGGCCAGAGTGGAGGGCATTTGATCCAGAGCAAAGAGAAAAGAGGGCAAGAACAGGTGCACCGCTTGATTATACAGCAGCTGATAAAGGACTTAGCACAGTAATTGGATGGAAAAACAAGGATAGCTATGGAAAATCAATTCCAACAAGAAATAGAGCACAATTATATAGGCTCAGGAAATGGCAGAGGAGGATAAGAGTAGGTGGCTCCTCGGAAAGAAGCCTTGCATCAGCATTAACAGAGCTTGACAGGATAGCAACTGATATGAATCTGCCAAGAAATGTAAGAGAAGCTTCCGCAATGATATATAGAAGAGCGGTTGAAAAGAACCTTATAAGAGGGAGGAGCATTGAAGGCGTAACTGCAGCCGCAATCTATGCAGCTTGCAGGCAATGTGGGGTGCCTCGAACCCTTGATGAAGTGGCAATATCCTCAAAAGTTGATAGAAAGGAAATAGGGCGCACATATCGCTTTTTAGCTAGAGAGCTATGGCTCAAACTAATGCCTACTTTCCCGCAGGATTATGTTGAGAGATTTTGCTCCGAGCTTAACCTTGGAGAGGAAGTGAAGACAAAAGCACTTGAAATACTCGAACAAGCGGAGGAAAAGGAGCTTACTTCTGGAAGAGGACCGACTGGAGTAGCTGCAGCAGCAATTTATATTGCTTCAATACTATGTGGCGAGAGAAGAACACAGAGAGAAGTTGCGGATATTGCAGGAGTTACAGAAGTGACAATAAGAAACAGATATAAGGAGCTTGCGGAAGAGCTTGACCTTGATGTTGTCCTTTAATGAACTGGGTTTTAGAAAGAAAAAGAGATCACTACTACAAAGAAGCAAAAAAGCACGGATATAGAGCAAGGAGCGCATTCAAGCTTATTCAGATAAACAACAGATATCACATTTTAAGGAAAGGAAGCATTATAGTGGACCTTGGCGCTTCCCCGGGCGGATGGAGCCAGGTTGCTTCTAAATATGGAAAGGTTATAGCGGTTGATATAAAAAGGATGGCGCCAATTGAGGGAGTGGAATTTATTGAAGGAGATATTACAGATGAGAAAACTGTTGAAAGGATAAAGGAAATTGTGAGTGAGGTTGATGCGGTAATAAGTGATGCATCTCCTAGCCTATCTGGAAAATATGAAATGGATCAGGCAAAGAGTGTGTGGCTATGTGAAAGTGCATTTAAAATTGCAAAAGAATTGCTAAAGGAAAATGGTAACTTTGTGTGCAAAATTTTTGAAGGAAGCGATTTCAGGGAATTTTTAGCGGAGGTAAAGAAATGCTTTAATGTTGTAAAACTTCATCGCCCACAAGCAACCAGAAAAGCGAGTAGCGAAATATATATTGTTGCAAAAGGGTATAAAAAATATGAAGGAAATTGAAAAAGAAGTTGAAAAATTGTCAAAATACGGGCTATGCGACTCCTGCCTTGGAAGGCAGTTTGCAAAATTAAAGGATGGTATGAAAAATTATGAGAGAGGGATAAAAATTCGCTCGCAATTCAAGATTGAAGAAGCACCGCCCAAAGATTGCTGGCTTTGCTCTGGAATATCAAATGAAATAGAAAAGTATGCGGAGCTTGTAATGAAAGAAATTAAAAAATATGAATTTGATAGCTTTTTAATTGGCTGCAAAATAGATGAGGAAATATTGAGGAAGGAAAAGGAAATAGCCACACCATATAGCGAGAGTATAAAAAGAGAAATAGATAGAGAATTAGGAAAAATAATTGAAAAAAATATTCAAAAGAGAGTTGATTTTGAATCGCCAGATATTGTTGCAATAATAGATACTTCTTTTGATAGAGTAAAAATAGATGTGAAGCCAATCTTTATATATGGAAGATATAAAAAACTTATAAGAGGTATTCCTCAGACAAAATGGTATTGCAGAAAATGCCATGGAATAGGATGCAAATATTGCAATTATAAGGGAAAAATGTATGATGAAAGTGTTGAAGAGTTAATTGCTCATGAAGCATTAAAGGAATTTGAAGCAAATGATGAGAGTTTTCATGGAGCGGGGAGGGAGGATATAGATGTTTTGATGCTTGGAAATGGGAGACCTTTTATACTTGAGTTAAATAAGCCAAAAAAAAGGAGGGTGGAGCTGAAAATGCTTGAGAAAAAAATAAATGAACATGCAAATGGAAAAGTAATTGTAAGCGATTTAAGGTATGCAAGCAGAGAAGAAATAGAAAAATTGAAAAGTGCTAAATATGAGAAAGTATATAGGGTAAAGATAAAATTCGCTGGAAATGGAAAAATTAATGAAGCGGTAAATGCATTAAGGGATAGAAAAATATTCCAACATACTCCTAGTAGAGTTGCTCACAGGCGGGCGGACAAAATAAGGGAAAGAAAAATAATAGATATAAAAATAAAGGAGATGAAAATGGATGAAGCAATAATTGAAGTAGTTGCAGAAGCGGGAACATATATAAAGGAGCTTATAACAGGAGATAATGGAAGGACAACTCCCTCGCTTGCGGAGCTATATGGTTCAAAAATAGAGGTTGAAGAGTTAGATGTAATATATGTAGGTGATGAAAATGAGAAGGTCGAGAGGATTTAGAAGCAAAACAAGAAATAAGTTAGGAAAAAAATTTAGAGAAGGAGAAATGAATGTTATAACTAGAGCGATGCAGAAATTTGAAGAAGGAGAAAAGGTTGCAATAGTAATAGACCCTTCTGTACATTATGGAATGCCCCATCCGCGTTTTCATGGAAAAACAGGAAGTATTGCAGGGAAACAAGGTAGGGCATATATACTCAAGATAAGAGACGGTAAAAAAATAAAGCATATAATTGCCTATCCAGAGCATTTGAAAAGGGTATCAGGATGAAAGTTCTCCTTGTTTCTGAAATAAAAGAGACATTGAATAAGATTGGAAAGCAAAGAGAGCTTAATAAAGAACAAAAAATAGCTCTCGAACACAGCGAGAAGGTGGCATTGATAAGCGCTAAGAAAGGAAGAGAGCTAGTGGAAGAGTTGATGAAGATTGGAAGAATTAATGAAAAACAGGCGTGCAAAATAGCGGATTTATTGCCAATAGGTAAGGATGAGGTAGTTGCAATATTTGCAAAGGAAACATACATGCCTTCTGATGAAGAAATAGATAAAATTATTGAAACGGTTAAAAAATATAAATAAGGAGGCATAATGGAAGATTTTGTTTATATTTTGGATTATTTACCATCAGGAAGAACCGGTTATAGAAGAGCGCCAGTTGCTTATGGAATAGGGGAGAGGGAATTTACATTGCTCGAGCTTACTCCAAAGCCTGATGTTACAATGAACATAGGAGAAAGAGTTTATGTTGGAAAAGAGCTAGACAAAAGAGAGAAAATAATGAAAGTAAAAGGAAGAGTAAATTTTGAGGATTTGACGCCCACCGCTCAAGGAGAGCTCTTTTATGTGCTAATTGAAATAGTTAAGAAAAATGAAGACAGGTTTGTCAAATTTTTCAATGAATCCCCTTCTATAACAACTAGGTTTCACGCTCTTGAGCTTATTCCTGGATTAGGCAAGAAAACAATGCTTGAAATTTTGCAGGAAAGAAAAAAATCTCCATTCAAAAGTTTTGAAGATATCTCAGCGAGAGTAAAAAATCTTCACCATCCAGATAAATTAATTGCTAAAAGAATTTTAGAAGAATTGCAGAACCCTGATGAAAAATATCGGTTATTTACACGCCCGCCAGTAAGAAAATGAGGTTTAGTCAGAATTTTTTGATAGATGAGGGAGTGGCGGATAGACAGGTAAGTTATGCTAATCTTAATGAAAATGATGTTGTTCTCGAGATAGGAGCGGGAAATGGAATCTTAACTAAGAGGATTGCAAAAATTGCAAAAGTTATTGCCATTGAAATAGATGAAAGATTTATACCGAAATTGAAAAATATAAAGAATGTTGAAATAATAAATGCGGATATAACAGAGCTTGATTTAAAGGATATTTACTTCAATAAAGTAATTTCCAATATTCCATATCATATTTCTTCAGAAATAACATTTAAGCTACTTGAGAAAAAATTTGATTTAGGTATATTGATGTATCAAAAGGAATTTGCTGAAAGACTTGTTGCCAGAGATGGAAAAAATTATTCTCGCCTTTCAGTAATGGTGTATTCAAAGGCGGATGTTGAAATTCTTGAGTTTGTTTCAAGGAAAGCATTCAGACCGACTCCGAAAGTAGATTCATGTATTGTAAAAATTGTGCCAATTGGAAAAAGATTTAGCATAGATGATAAAATTTTTGAAGAAGTTGTGAGAGTTTTGTTTTCTCATAGAAGGAAAAAAATAAAAAATTCCCTCTCACTCTGCGGACTGCTCAGCAAAGAAGAAGCTGAGAAAATTGATGTAGCGGATTTGAGAGTAGAGGAGCTAAGCCCGGAAAAAATAGCGGAAATTTGCAGAATTGTTGAGGAAAAAAATGAGATGGAAAAAAATATTTGAATTAGCGAATATTGATGCATTATTTATAAAAAATTTCAGGGACGAAAACTTTTTTTATTTTACTAAGGCGGAAGGTATACATGAAAACAGCATTGCAATTGTTACAAGAGATGATGTAAAAATTATTTCCGCTCCTCTCGAAAAAGAAGGAATTTTTTATCATAGCAAGGAAGAACTTAAAAAAATATTGAAGGAATTTTTGGATGGGAAAAAAGTAGGTTTTAATGGAGCATCTATTCCATACAATGATTTAATTAAGCTGAAGAAAATGGTAAAAGCTGAATTTATAGATGTAAGTGAGCAAATCAAGGAGGTTAGAGTTATAAAAGATGAAGAAGAAATAAGGAAAATAAAAAAATCTTGTTTGCTTACCCTTAAAGCTATTGAGGAAATTGATTTTCACAATAAAAAAGAAAAGGATGTTGCATTTGAAATAGATTACAAAATTAATAGAAATGCAAAAATTGCTTTCCCAACAATAGTTGCTTTTGGAAAAAATAGCTCTATCCCTCATCATATCCCATCTAAAAAATTATTTTCTAATCCAGCCATAATTGATTGTGGAGCAAAATATAAAGGATATTGTTCTGATATAACCAGGACATTCTATGGAGAAAGAGAGAGAAAAGTATATGAAATAGTTAATGAAGCACTAGATATTGCAATTGATGATTTGAGAGAAGGGGTAAATGCAAGAGATCTATACAAAAAAGTGGAAAAATTTTTTTCAAAATATAAATTTAAGATGATACATGGCCTGGGCCATTCAATCGGGCTGGAAGTGCATGATGGTTATTCTATAGGAAAAGATTCAAATTTTTTATTCAAAGAAAATATGGTATTTGCAATTGAACCTGCAATATATACAAAAAATTTTGGAATAAGGATAGAAGAAGATGTTTTGATAAAAAAGAATAGGGCAAATATTCTTAGCAAATAAATTTAATATGTTTCATATTTTTACTTTATGAAAAATCTTGAAGAAGTTACAAGCTTTATAGAGAAAAAACTGAGTGAAAAGGATGATTTGAGGGAGATGTGCTTGAAGTTTTGTAGAGATATAATAAGGAATAGCAGGAAAAGCATAAAGAAGATACACAGTGGAGAAATTGAAGAGGCAAAAAAATATCTTGAGGAGGCGAAGAAGATATTGAAAGAGATAAAAGATTCTGCTAAAGAACATCCTGATATAATATCCTCCGGTTATTTAGAAGGAGCAATGCAAGAGCTTGCGGAGGCGGAAATTTTTCTTTCAATAATTGAGAACAAGGATTTTCCTTTTCCTGAAGAAATAAATGTGAGCTGCTCCGCCTATCTGATGGGGCTCGCGGATGCGGTGGGGGAGCTGAAGAGAAAGGAATTTTATATGCTGAAAGAAAAAAATGTGAAGGAGGTGGAAAAATTGCTTCATATAATCGAGGAGATAAGCGATAAAATTTTTGAGTTTGATTATCCTTCTGGATTAATCCCTATAAAAAAGAAGCAGGATTCAATAAGAAGAATGCTTGATAGGATGAGAGAAGATCTGATATTGTTTAATAAAAGCAGGGAATTGGAAAATAAGATGGAGGAAATAAAGGAAATGATAAGAAAACTTGAGAATAAAGAGAAATTTAATCTTGGTTCAATGCTCTGATTCATATATTATTTCCCCTTCTTTAATTACTTTATCAACGAAATTTATTCCTATTTTATACAAAGCAAAAGAGTGAGAAGGAATGTTTGTGATTATTATATCCGCTTTCTTTCCAACTTCTATGTTTCCAACATGTTCGTCCATTTTTAATGTTTTTGCGGAATTTATTGTAGCATATTTTAGAGCATCAATGATTTTCATTTTCATTTTATAGCAAGCAATTTGAATTGCAAACTGCATATTCGGAACATAGCAATTTGGATTTAGGTCAGTTGCAATAGCAACATTAATTCCTGATTTTTTTATATTTTCATAAGATGGAAATTCCCCCCCCAGCAAGAAAGGAACAGCAGGAAGAATAACTGCGGTAACGCCTGCTTTTGCCATAAGCTTTAATTCATTTAGCCCAGCTTTTAATAAATGGTCTGCAGAAATTGCTTTAATTTGTGCTGCAAGTTTGCTACATCCAATGCATGAAAATTCGTCTGCATGAATTTTTGGTATCATTCCATATTTTTTACCCTCCTGCAGTATTTTTCTTGATGAATTTACACTAAAATAGCCTTTTTCACAAAAAACATCGCAAAATATTGCCAGTTTTTTTTCTCCTATATAAGGAATGATTTCATTTATAACATAATCCACATAATCATCTTCATCTTCTCCTTCTGGAATTGCATGCGCCAAAAATGTTGGAAGCAAATCAATCTTCTCATTCTTATCAATTTCCCTTATTATTTGAAGCAATTTAACTTCATTTTTCAAATCCAGACCATAGCCACTTTTAACTTCAGCGGTTGTAGTGCCATGCCTTATCATTTCTTCTATTCTTTCTTTCGTCTCCTTTTTTATTCTTTCCTTGCTCGCCTTCCTTGTTTCCCTTACTGTATAAAATATTCCTCCCCCTCTTTCTGCTATTTGATGATGACTCGCTCCCTCAATTTTCCAATCAACTTCAAAATCTCTATAACCCGCAAATACCGCATGAGTATGACAATCAACAAATCCTGGCATTACAAAATTACCGCGGGCATCTATAATTTCATCCGCCTTCCTTTTTTCCCCTATGCTCTTTATTTTTCCATCCTCTATATAGATGTATTTTTCCTTCCTTATTTTATAGCCATCAAAAATTTCCCCTATGTTTTTAATGAGCAAGCTCATAAAAGTAATTCCATCATCATAAATAAATATGTGTAATTTATTTCATATAAAATGCACGACGAAAAGCTCGTAAAGGAGATTAAAAAAAATGCATTAAAGATAAGGAAACTGATTGTGGAATCAATCTACAGGGCGGGCTCAGGGCATCCTGGAGGTAGCCTATCAATTGCGGATATAATTG
Source organism: Thermoplasmatales archaeon (assembly GCA_014361195.1). Classification (NCBI taxonomy): domain Archaea; kingdom Methanobacteriati; phylum Thermoplasmatota; class Thermoplasmata; order Thermoplasmatales; species Thermoplasmatales archaeon. Next base: position 122,011 of record JACIWA010000001.1, read on the forward strand.
CCTGTCTCTATTTTCATGAAATGAGGTATAATCCAGAAAATCCGAGATGGGAGGATAGAGACAGACTTGTTCTTTCAAAAGGTCATGCATGTCCCGCATTATATTCCGCTCTTGCCCTGTGTGGATATTTTCCTGTTGAGGAGTTGAAAAATCTTCGCAAAACAGGGCATTTCTTGCAAGGACATCCTTGCATGAGGAAAGTGCCGGGTGTGGATATTTCAACTGGCTCTCTCGGGCATGGGCTGAGTGTTGCGGTTGGTATGGCTCTTGCTGGAAAAATGGATAAAAAGGATTACAGGGTTTTTGCTATTCTTGGAGATGGGGAAGTGCAGGAAGGAGAGATATGGGAAGCAGCCAATTCCGCATCCCATTTCAAGCTCGATAATTTAATTGCAATTCTTGATAGAAATGGCCTGCAGATAGATGGGCCAACTGAAGAAATAATGCATATTGAGCCAATTGCTTGGAGATGGAGTGCATTTGGATGGAATGTAATTGAGATAGATGGTCATAACATTAAGGAAATTTTGGATACATTTCATAATATAAAGAAAAACGAGAAACCAACCATAATAATAGCTCATACAATAAAAGGGAAAGGTGTTTCATTCATGGAAGGAACATTATCATTTCATGGAAAGGCGCCTTCTAAAGAGCAGTATATAAAGGCAATGAGTGAGCTTGAGCAAGAGGAGCGTGAATTAGATGTTTAAGGAAATGAGGAATTTAAGGGATGCATATAGTTCCGCATTAATTGAATTAGGATATAAAAATAAGGATGTGGTTGTGCTGGATGCGGATTTAGCCCTTTCAACAAAAACAAAGAGATTTGGAACAGTTTTTCCAGATCGCTTTTTTGATGTTGGAATTGCGGAAGCAAACATGATGGGAATAGCTGCTGGCTTGGCTACCTGTGGAAAAATAGTTTTTGCTTCAACCTTTGCAGTATTTGCAACAGGAAGATGCTATGATGCAATCCGCCAGTCAATAGCATATCCCTGTCTGAATGTAAAAATTGTGGCAACTCATGCGGGCGTATCTGTGGGAGGGGACGGAGCAAGCCACCAAATGCTTGAGGATATTGCACTTATGAGGGCTTTGCCAAATATGACTGTTATTGCTCCCGCGGATGCCACTGAAATGGAAGATGTTGTACCAGCAATTGCAGATTATCACGGGCCTTGCTATGTAAGAATTGGAAGGGCTGATGCTCCTGTCATATTTGAGAAGCATGGCCAGTTCAAGATAGGGAAGGGATATATTTTGAAGGAAGGAGGGGATATTGCAATAATAGCAACTGGAACAATGACCGCAGAAGCAATAAAGGCGGGAGAAATTTTGAGGAAAGAAGGGATAGATGCAATGATTGTGCATATGCCAACGATAAAACCAATTGATAAAAAAATTGTTGAAAAGGCAAAGGAGACGGGGAGAATAATAACATGTGAGGAGCACACAATAATAGGTGGGCTGGGGGATGCGGTCGCAATGGCAATGGAAGATGATCCAGTTAAAATGAGGAGAATAGGGGTAAATGATGTATTCGGAGAAAGCGGGGAAGCAAATGAATTGCTTGAAAAATATGGATTAACCTCAGAAAATATTGCAAGAGTTGCAAAAGAAATGGTTAAATTTTAAACCTCTAACTTCTTTTGCTTTATCTTTTCAAGAGTTTTCCAGCTTTTCCTCGTATAAGGAGGAAATTTATTAAACCTGTTAAACCATTCTCTTATAAATTCTATTGTTTTTTCATCGCTTGGATAACCACTTCCAAGTGGTTTATTCAGCACTTTTTCCAGCTCCTCAGATATTTTTTTAATTTGTCTATCCCTTTCAACCTTTGCAACTATTGAAGCTGCAGAGCAAACAGCATATTTTTCATCCGCCTTATGCTCACATACAATTTCGCAATCATATTTTAAATTCTTTTTAAACATCTCACCAAATTCCTTGCTATCATTTCCCGCAGAATCTATGAAATAAACTTTCGCAAAATTTTTATTTGCAACCTTTGCAAAAACATATGCTTCAAGCTCGTTAATTGTCAATGTTTTCCTCAGGTCATCTATATCCCTTGCTTCAATCACAACAATCTCATGAACAAAATTATCCCTTATATAGGATGCAATTTTCTCCCTCTTGCTCGGAGTAAGCTTCTTTGAATCCTTAACTCCCGCCCCCAAAAGCTTCTCCTCATCTTCTTCCTCAATCCATACACCCGCAACAACCATTGGCCCAATAACCGGGCCCCGTCCCGCTTCATCTATCCCGCATATCATATTATCACCTCTCCATATTTTCCTCCTCCGCCGGGAATTATTTTTATTTTTCCTTCTCTAAATGCAATGATTGCATCAACGATTGCTTGAGGGCATCCCTTGAGCTCACTTAAATTCGCATCAAGGAGTAAATTTATTTCATTTCCATGTTTCAGGAGATCTTCCCATCTTTTAATGGCGAGAGATGAATAGGGGCTTATATTCAGCGAACATGCTATTATCTCCACCAGAGGGAGAATATGAACATATTTTGCTCTATCTTTTGGATGATTTGGTTCTTTATAATCAGCGAGCTCATCAACTCTATCTTTTACCCCTTTCTTTATCTTACCCCCGCATTTGCATTTCCAGCCCATTTTCTCCGCCTCATTTTTTTCATAAATTCTATAACAGGAATGGCAGGCGGTACGATTATATTTCCCTTTCTCTGGAGGATAGCCCGCATTGATAACTATTTTATTTTTTAATATTGCCTTTTTTATCTCATCCCATTCAATTTCATTTAACTCTATTCTGTTAAATTCCCTTCCTAAACGATGTGGTGAAGAGGAGTGAGCATCTGAATTTGTTAGGAACGGCAATGAATTTAATTCTTTTATTCGATCAGCATAGCTTGAATCCGCACTTAGGCCAAGTTCAACAAAAGAAGGCTTCTTTCCATAATATTCAATCAATGAGTCAAAATATGCATAAAGAGAAGTATAAGGAGTGAATGCATGAGCGGGGCCTATCAAAGCATTTGATTCATAAGAAAAATCGATTAATTGCTCACCGCTTACAAAAATTTTTGGTCTCCCACTTAGCTCATCTTTTATGTAATTTCTTGCAATTTCTTTAAAATGCTCAACAGAATCAAAATCTGGAAAAAGTAAGAGATGGTGAACTCTATTTTTATCCTCTATCTCGCAGGTCAGAATGAAATTTATTCCATCTACTTCTATTTTCCCATTTTTATAATAATTCCTTATTTCTTTTTGCCACTTTTCATGCAGACAATCGCCTGTGCCAAGAATATGCAATCCCTTTTTCTTTGCCCCAATTGCAAGATTTTTTAAATCAATTTTCTCTGATGTTCCACCAGAAAAAGATGAATGAATATGTAAATCCGCATTTGCGAGCATTTTATTCCATTTTTCCAACAATTTTTTCTACTTCTCTTACAATTTCTCCATTCTGAATAACTTTTTCAATTTTTTCTATATCTTCGTACATTGCTCTATCTTCTTTTAACTCCTTAACATATTTTCTTACAATTTCTTTTGCCCTTTTACTTGCTTTTGATGGACTTAATTCAAAAAAATCCAGGGCTTGAGATGCAACTATGTATTCAATTGCTATTATTTTCCTCGTATTTTTCATTATTTGCAAACATTTTCTTGCTCCTATGCTTCCCATTGATTGATAATCTTCCTGATTTGCAGAAGTAGGAATATTATCAACACTTGAGGGATAAGCCATGCTTTTATTTTCACTTGCAAGAGATGCTGCAACATATTGAAGTATCATCATTCCAGAATTTATTCCAGGCTCTTTTATAAGAAAGGCGGGCAATCCAGATAAGTTTTTATCAAGCAAGCGAAATATCCTTCTTTCAGAAAAATTCCCCATTTTTGTGAGCAATATATTAAGAATATCAATTAAAATAGCGAGGGGCTCACCATGAAAATTTCCTCCAGATAAGGCAAAGTTTTCAAAGATTAGAGGATTATCAGTAACTGAATTTATTTCTATTTCGAGCATTTTTCTCAAAAAACTCAAATATTCATGCATTGCACCAAATACCTGAGGCATGCATCTTAGAGTATATGCATCCTGAACTCTCTCACAATCTTTATGGGATGCAATTATCTCGCTTCCTCTCGTAAGCTTCCATAAATTCCTTGACACCGCAATTTGCCCATTATAAGGGCGAAGCTTGCTTATTTCTTCCCTGAATGCCTGATCCGTTCCCTTCAAAGCTTCTAAGCTCATAACCCCCGCAATCTGGGCATTTTTTAGCAAATTAATTGAATCATGCAGGGCCAAACAGGCAATAGCACTCATAAATTGTGTGCCATTTATCAGAGCAATTCCTTCCTTCGCAGAAAGCTCAACTTTCTTTATTGAAAGCTCTTTAAAGACATCCTCAGTTTTCCTAACCCTCCCATTTAAAAAAGCAAGTCCTTCCCCCATCATTGAAAGAGCGAGATGAGCCAGCGGCACCAAATCACCGCTCGCCCCAACAGAGCCCTGTGAGGGTAAAAATGGATGAAAATTTTTATTAAGCATTTCCGCAAGCTTTTCAACTATCTCCGCTCTTACTCCGGAATAACCTTTTGCAAGCGATTGAAGGCGGAGAAAAATTATTGCTCTTACAATCTCCTCTTCCAGGGGCTCGCCGACGCCGCATGAATGGCTCCTAACCAAATTTTTTTGCAATTTCTTAATCTTTTCCTTTCCTATTTTTACATTTTCAAGAACACCAAAGCCAGTATTTATTCCATAAACCGCCTTACCTTTTTCAATTATATCTAATAAATTTTTCCTCCCCTGCTCTATTTTCTCCATTGCTTCCTTGCTTATTTCTACCTTATACCTATTTCTTGCAACATTAACAACATCCTCTATTCCAATATTTTTTCCATCTATACAAACTTTCATGCTATTAATATCGTTTGATTAAAATAATTTTGCTCTATAAAGCAAAAACAGCAGGAAGAAAAATATAAAGATAAACATTGAAATTATTAAAAGAAATAAAGCGGTTTTCATGCTATCTGAAATAACTATTGGAAAGGGACCTATTAAAATAACCCCTCCTTTTGTTTCCTTGGTTTCCTTGCATTCATTATATTCAACCTCTCTTTCAATTCTTTTAAAGGAGCCAACAAAAAACATAATAAATGACAGGAAAAGAAAAATTATTCCGAGGAAAGAGAATAATCCACTGCCATAAATAAAGGGAAAAATTATGAAGATGCCTCCTTTTAACTCGCCTTCAATAAATGCGAATATAAAAGAGATAATTGCAAATATAAAGAATACTAAGGAAAATTTATTCTCCATATCTTCTCTGCCTCCTCTGATATGACTGAATTGCTTTTAAAAAATCTGTTTTTTTCAGAGCGGGCCAATATACATCCGTAAAATATAGCTCTGAATAAGCAAGTTGCCACAATAAAAAATTTGATATTCTTTCTTCACCAGATGTCCTCATAACTAAGTCTGGATCAGGGAAAGGAAGATGAGATGTGTAAAGATATGAAGCGACGGTTTCCTTATCTATTTTTTCTGGCTTTATTCTTCCATTTTCAATATCTTTTGCTATCCTCCTTATTGCTTCTAAAATTTCCTCCCTTCCACCATATCCAATTGCTATATTTAGGAAATAATCCTCATAATTTTCAGTTTTTTTCATTATATCAAGTGCAGCTTTCCTTACTTCATCTGGCAAAAGCTCAATGTTTCCAATGATTTTTATTCTCACTTTTTTTTCATGTATCCTGTTATCTTCAGATAATTTTTTTAAATCCTCTTCAAAAAGTTTCATCAAATGATTAACTTCTTCTCTTGGTCTTTTAAAATTATCTGTTGAAAATGCAAAAACAGTCAATATTTTTGTCCCTATTTCATAGCACCATTCTATCACTTCTTTAAGCTTATCTTCCCCAATTTCATGCCCTTTATAAGGAGGTAAGCCAGATTTCATTGCATATCTCCTGTTTCCATCCATTATTATTGCTATATGCTTTGGAACTCCTCCTCTTTTTATCTCTTCGAGCATCTTTTTTTCAATTATCCTTTCCGCTTCTCTATATATTAGCCTGAAAAGCTTGTTATTTTTTATTTTATCAATGACCTGCCTTGCAAAATTTGTTTCTATTAATCTTTCCCCAAATTCATCCGCTTTATTCCTTATATCAACCATATATATTAATTTAATATGAAGGAGTATAAATAAATTTTTAAATTCCAACAAAAGAAGGAAAAAGGATTAGTAAGGAGGTGGCAAGAAGCTTCTTCCGCCATCCCATGCTATCACACCACCTTCCTTTCTGAATATAAACACTGCATCACCAATGGAAATGTTAAAGTTGAAAGGTGGGTAGCCAACTATGTGTTCAGGTGCCCATGTTTGATTCCATGCCCTCCATCTTCCTACTTTTGTGCAATTGCTTATATTGCTTCCAAGTGTGCTTGCATTTGTATTTTCAATGTTTGCCCATCCTATCAAATTGTAGCCGACATATAATGATACATTTATCTCTTCTATCAAGCGACCTTCAATTGAAAAATTCTTTTGCTCTGTTAATTTTGTAAATATCCAGTAGCCCATGCCAGAAACTATTTCAAAGTTGTTTTTATCTGGAATTTCCGCAACCCATGATTCGTATCTCTGGATAGACGCATTAAATCTAACAATAACTGTAACATTGCATCCTTGGCTATTTAGGAAATTACCTAATTCCTTTGCATTTGTTATACTTTCATTTTTAACTGGAATTGTAAGCATATTCCACTTTGGATACAAAGTATAGGTATGCACATATTTTACGCATAATATTGCTTCTGGTAATGTGCTTGCATTTGGCAATGGCTCTTGATTTCCAAGTAAATCATATGCCACTGCATAGAATTGATAATATCCAGAGCCATTTGAAGCGGTAAATTCCCATTGCCATGGTTCATTATTTTCTAATGTTTCCAACTCTATCCATGGACTGAATGAAGAATTGTATCTTGAAAATCTGTAATAGAGTGTAACATTTGCTACTCCAACCGCACAACCTGGTAAATCTTCTGCAGTTACAGTGATAGTGATTGGATTTGTTTCATTTACAATCTGGCAATATGGAACAATTTCATCAACAGTAGCATTTGGTGAGCTATTATCAACATATACTGTTTGATTATGCCATGCGGTATTTCCTAAATCATCTATTGCAGTTATATTAATCCAGTGCTCACATTCTTCTGAGATTGTAAAGTTAATGCTTGCTGTTCCACTTGTTACATTATCCCATAGATCATAGATAAGCTGTGGAATTTCTCCAGTTGCATTATATACTTTAACATTTAGATGAACTGAGCCAATTGGGCATAAGCCATCATCTGTTGAATTTACCCATATTGTTGTTTGAGAAGTGATGTGGTCACTATATTTTGGTCCTTCAAATTCTTTTGTTATTTCTGGTGGAGTATTATCTAAAATTACTGTTTCTGATTTTATAGGATACTCAGTATTGCCTGCGGTATCCACACTGTAGTATTCTATAATATACTCTCCATCATTTCCACTTATTAAAAATGAGATTCCTGTTGACCAGTCTGAACTTGATGAAGCGGGATAATATCTATAATAGGTATTTGCAATTCCGATATCATCTGTTGGTGTTAAAGTAAAGATTGTGCTACTTTTCACATATGTATTGCCATCGCTAATATATTTTGGGGAGCCAATTGAGAGAGAAGTTACTGGAGGTTTGTCGTCTAAGCCTCCTATTACAAGAGATGGGTCACCAAACACATTGATATATAAATACCTGCGTGTGCGATCCCAGTCACTACCAATGTCATAACTTCCATTAATTATCTTATCATTCAGTGATTTCCATAAATCTCCTAATATCCTGTGCCCTTCTGCAAAAGATTGGAAAAATTTCTGCATAACTGGAGAGCCCATAACACCACTTGATTCAGCTGTTGAACCCACAAATGCTATGGCTCCATTTTCATAATAGAGGTCCCAATACTCTGGCATGCAAGAGATATCAGTTGCTGAACCTTGAATAACGTTTGGTTCAGCAGGCTCAACCCATGAGCCAATAGGTATAGGATAAGTATATTCTCCACCATAATCCCTCACTGTTCCATTAACATCAATATATCTATTGATAGGGCATATAGGGCCTAATTTAGCGGTGCTACATCCAAAACTATAAATTACTGTGAGTTTATCCACATTTGTCAATCCATCCATATCTGTTTGAACATTATATACCCCCCAACTGACGTTATTACCATGACTTATTACGTTCATAAATCCCGCTCCATCGTTTAGATGGGTATTTATATTTGTTGAATTTGGGTAATGGGGATCGTCATCCGCTAAAGAATGGTACATTTTATGAGAAGTAAAACCTATAGATGACATATTCGTATTTATATCATCATTTTGTTCTTCATCATAAGTTGTTGGAAGAGAAGGATATACCCAGTCACCTGTACCAGTAACCAGTAAAATGTTCTTAAACCAGGTATCATTAAATGATACACCTGTCTCATACCTGATTACTTTATCAACATATGTTCTCACCTCTTCAGCATTACTTGCAGGAATTCTTCCAACAGAAACATCAAATTCATAGTTCATCCCATCTATGTTATCAAAATCACCATCATCATCGTCATCTATTATTTCACCAAAAATACCATTCCCATTAGCATCCCAGCTACAGAAGCTTCCATTGCTATCATATAGATCAGCATAATAGTGATCAGTTAAATAATATTGAAGCCAATTTATATGAGTTGAATTATATCTTTTAAGATAGAAATATCTCATAGGTAGTTTATCAACATCACCAACAAGTAAAACATATTTTATACTATGATTCTCTTTATAGTCCGCTATACATTTTTTAACCTTCTCCGCTTCGTCAGCACCGCTATAATTTGAATATATATCCTCTAATGTTACTATTAGTGCTGGCCTAAGAGTTGCATCTTTAAATTGTTTTAATGGCAGCAATTCATCCTGAAATTCTTGGGGTGTTATTATCAGTAAATCGTAATTGCCAGAGTTCGCTTCTGAAATTCTCACAGCAAATAATTGTATCAGCATCATCACTATAACCGCCATAATTAACGATTTTTTCATCATTTTCATTATCTCTTTACCTACTTATCCAAAAACCCACAAATTAGGCTTTTAGATTTACATAAATCAAAAATTGATATTTAAAAGTGTTGGCTACTTTTCCCAAGCTTGCATTTAAACCCCAATTATATTTCCTCCCTCATCTACATCTATATTTTCCGCTGATGGCTTCATTGGCAGTCCAGGCATTGTTGTTATTTTTCCAGTAATTGGAACAAGGAAGCCCGCTCCCGCAGATATCCTTATTTCCTTTACTGTTATCTTGAAATTTTTTGGCCTCCCTCTTAAAGAAGGATCGTCTGATAAGCTATATGGTGTTTTTGCAATACAAACTGGCAAGCAATTCAGCCCTATTTTATTTATTCTTCTTATTTCATCTTCCGCTGGCAATGTATAAACAACCTTCTCCGCCCCATATATTTTTCCAGAAATTATCTCTATCTTTTCTTTCACCGAAAAATCATTTTCATATAAAAACCTGAATTTTGGCTTATTATTATATATGGTATCTATAACTTTTCCCGCAAGCTCAATTCCTCCTTCTCCTCCCTCTTCATACACTTCCGCCACCGCGAAGGGCACGCCTTTTTCCTCGCAAAATTTCTCCACAACCCTTATTTCTTTTTCGCTATCATTCTCAAACTTATTGAGAGCAACAACCATTGGCAAACCAAAAGTTTGAATATTTTCAATATGTTTTTCAAGATTTTCAAGCCCTTTCTTAACCGCATTTATATTTTCCTTTCTTTTTGCATCTTCAATATCCATTCCTCCATGCCATTTGAGAGATTTTAATGAAACTACAATTACCGCTATATCTGGCTTTAAATTGTTTCTGCAAACTATGTCAAAAAATTTCTCCGCTCCTAGATCAGTCCCAAATCCCGCTTCTGTTACAAAATAGTCAGCGAGCTTAAGCCCCATTCTTGTTGCAATTAAACTGCTTGCCCCATGAGCAATATTTGCAAAAGGACCGCCATGAACAAAAGCGGGAATATTTTCTGTTGTCTGGACTAAGTTAGGCATTATTGCATCTTTAAGCAGAGCGCACATTGCTCCAACCGCATTAAATTTTTCCGCTCTTATTGGCTCATTTTCACGAGAATATGCAACTATTATTTTGCCTATCCTTTCCTTTATTTCCTTTATGCTCTCGCTTAAACAGAGAATTGCCATTATTTCCGATGCTGCGGTAATTGAAAATTTCTCTTCTCTTGGCACTCCATCTTTTGCACCACCGAGTCCAATAACAACATTCCTCAAACTTCTATCCCCTATATCAATTACTCTCGGCCACAAAATATATCTCGGATCTATCCCAAAAGAATTTCCATAAAAGATATGATTGTCAATGAGCGAGGAAAGCAGGTTATGGGCTATACTCACCGCATATTTATCTCCAGTAAAATGCATATTTATATCCTGAGATGGCTCAACTTTGCTTTTCCCCCCGCCTGTGCCACCGCCTTTTGCGCCCATAAGGGGGGCGATGCTTGGCTCCCTTATTGCGAGGCACGCCTTTTTTCCGAGCTTTGAGAGGGCTTGAGCTAGGCCGATTGTGATTGTTGTTTTTCCTTCTCCTTCAAAAGTGGGGTTTATGGTTGTTATAAGAATGAGCTTTCCGTTTTTTCTTCCTTTTAGCCTTTTTAAGATGTCAAGCTTTACTTTTGCTTTATATCTTCCATATGGAATTAATTCATCCTCTTTTATTCCAATCTTTTTTGCAATTTCTTCTATGGGCTGGAGCATCTTAGATAATAGTGGAGCATGTTTTAAGTTTTGTGAAATTTAAATATTTATTTTGCATTTACATGCATGAAATTCTGGGATGAAAAAATTGAAACGATGCCACTGGAAGAGCTAAAAAAGCTTCAGCTGAGAAGGCTTAAAAAAGTGGTTAAGATTGCTTATGAAAGAAATGAGATATATCATCGCAAATTTGATGAAAAAGGAATAAAGCCATCTGATATAAAAAGCTTGGATGATTTATCAAAATTACCATTTCTTACAAAAGAAGAGATGAGAAATTATTATCCATTTGGATTGCTCTGCGTTCAGCTTGATGATTGTGTTGAATTGCATGCATCATCAGGAACAACTGGAAAGCCGGTTGTAAATGTATATACACGCAAGGATATCGAGATATGGGCTGATGTAATGGCAAGAGCTCTCTGGGCAAACGGACTGAGGAAAAATGATATAATGCAGAATTCCTATGGATATGGATTATTTACAGGAGCTCATGGATTTGAAAAAGGAGCTCAAAAAATTGGCTCACTTGTTATTCCTGTGAGCTCTGGAAATACAAAAAGGCAGATAAATATAATGAAAGATTTTGGGGCAACAAGCATTGCTTGCACTCCAAGCTATGCTTTATATATGGCGGAAGTTGCGGAGGAAATGGGATTTTGCCCCAGAGAAGATTTTTCTCTTCGCCTTGGATTTTTTGGGGCGGAGGCATGGAGCGATGAAATGAGGAGGAAAATTGAGGAGAAGTGGGGAATAAGGGCATGTGAGCATTATGGGCTTACTGAAATAATAGGGCCTGGAGTGGTCAGCGAATGTGAGGAAAAGAAATTGCATATAAATGCGGATCATTTCCTGCCTGAAATAATTGATCCGAAAACAGGGGAAAGAATTGAAGAAGGAGAGGGGGAGCTTGTTTTCACAACTCTAACAAAAGAGGCATTTCCCGCAATAAGATTCAGGACAAGAGATATAGCAAGTTATAGCGAGGAAAAATGCATTTGCGGACGAACACTACCAATTCAATCACGCATTAAGGGAAGGAGCGATGATATGATGAAGGTTAAAGGAGTAATAGTATTTCCAAGCCAGATAGAGGAGGCGATAATAAAGGCGGGAGGAAGCGAAAATTATCAGATAGTGAAGAAAAAAGAAGGAGAAATCTCAACTCTTTTAGTTAGAGTTGAAGGAGAAGATGAGGGAATTGCAAAAAGAATAGAGGATGAAATATATACAATGCTTAGCCTGCATATTCCTGTTGAAATTGCAAAGCCTGGCTCGCTTCCAAGAAGCGAAGGAAAAGCAAAAAGAATTGTGGAGGAGTAAAGAGAAATTAAAAGAGCAAAATAATAAAAGATCAAGGAAAAAGCTTGGAGAAAAGTGGATCTCTGATTATGAAAAGAGATAGGGCATTAACTAAATCATCACAATAATATTGAATAAAATGACGAAGATGGGGATGGAAAAGATTGTTGACCATGTTACCGCTAGTGCGGTTACTTTTCCATCTATTCCATAGGGAATCAAAAACATGTTTGTGCTTGTAATTGGAAGAATTGAATTTATCAGCAAAACCGCAAACCATTCAATTGGAAAAAATTTAATTGCTACAAGAGGGAAAAGAATAATAAATGAAATTAAAGGAGTGAGGAAGAGAGTGAGGAATAGTATTTTTCCAACCGCTTCAAAATGCTCATTGCCTTTTAAAAAAATTTTTTTAATCTCGCTTATCTTTAAATCCTTCAAGCTTATGGTTGCTCCAACATAATACAGGCCTGATATTATGGTTAAGGATGCAAGAAAATCAATAATTTCTCCATATGCCATTGTTTTTGTTGTTAAACCTGTATATGAATGGAGAATTACCGCTGAGATGGGATAAACAAGCAAATACCATGGATATATTTTTAAATAAAATGGCAATGGATTTTTTTCCTTTCCTTTCCCCTTTCCTCTTGATAAAATATAGGGAACTATTGCAAATAAATAAATTCCTAGCAAACTCATATATATTGCCGCATAAACTGCTATTTTTTCTATTGAAAGCAAGGCTCCACCAATAAATGCGGAACTTCGCCCCTGATTTACAACAATTGTCTTTAATTCATTTTTTCCTTTTTTCAAAGCAAAAAGATAGGCAATTAAATATAAAAAGAGCGTGAAAAGTACAGAAACAATTATGAAATCAATTTCATCTTTTCCAAAATTAACATTCAGGAAATTTTTAAAAACAAGAATAGGAACAAAAATAAAAAGAAGGATTAGCCCAAATTTTTTCATTTTTTTCTCAATTGCATCGCCATATCTACGAGAAAGTAAGATATTCATGAATAAGCCAACTGGTATCCATATCAATGTATATAGACCACTCATATAGGGGAGAATTTTTTCTATAATTTTTTCACCTTGATGGAAAAACCTATTGTTTTAAAAATTTTTTCAATTCTTCCGCCACTCTTAAAAAAGTTAAATATGTTTTATCATCATAAAGAACAATTCTCACTTCCATTTCATATCCTTGCTTTAAAAAAGATAAAATTGTTTCAAGAGAAATTTTTGCCGCTTCCTCAACAGGATAGCCATATATGCCCGTGCTTATCGCTGGAAATGCAATGCTCTTTACCCCATGCTCAACCGCAATCTTCAAGCTATTCCTGTAGCATTCCGCAAGAATCATCTCATCCTCCTGCCTCCCTGTATAAATTGGCCCAACAGTATGAATCACATATTTCGCCAATCTATAACCCTTAGTAATTTTTGCCTCCCCCGGCCTGCATCCGCCTAGCTTCTTGCATTCCTCCCAGAGCTCTTTTCCCGCCGCTCTGTGAATTGCCCCGCTCACCCCTCCGCCAGGCGTGAGTTGGGGATTTGCTGCATTTACAACCGCCTCTACTTGTTGGGTGGTTATATCTCCTTTTAATATTTCAAGAGTTGATTTGCCTATTTGGATTATCATTTTATCCCAAATATTATTTCATTTGAATACTTTTCTACTTTGCTTCTATATTCTTCAGGACAGGAAACCATTATTGCCCAATCTGTAATTCCTCTCATCTGAAGGGCATTTGCTATAGGAGTTATCTCCCCTATGTTTCTTATCTTTCCATCCTCAAAAATTTTTATATCTACTTTCCTTATTCTTGGCTCTGAAAGCAATATATCCTTTCCAGGAATATCAACAATTACATATCCATCATCTATTCCAACTTTTCTTGCAATCTCTTCCTCAATATAGCTTGGATTTTCTATTTCTGCAATAATTTCTTTTTCTTTCTCATTCATCTCATCAAAACTTTTTGCAAATGCTTTTTTGAAGAGCTTTCTATATTTCAGCCTATTCACAATATCTCTCTGAAATTCTCCCTCGCTTTTAAGCTTTTCAATCAGCTCACAATCTGTAAGCAGTGAAAAATTAAAATCACTTGCTTTTTTTATTGCTTTAACGAGCATCAATTCCGCTATTCTTACAGTTTTATGAAGATATACAGAGGAATACATCAATGCCCTTGCAACAAGAAGGCTTTCAAGAGCACTTATTCCCTTCTTTTCAAAAACAATTTTTCCATCATATAATTTCATTGTTTGAATTAATCTATCACTATCTATAACTCCATATGCTACACCTGTATAATATGCATCTCTCATCAAATAATCTATTTGATCCGCATCAAGGGGGCCATGTATTATCTCTGAATGATATCCTTTCTTTCCATCAAGAATCTTAACAATCTCTTCTTTATCTATTCCATGTTTATCTAGAACTTCCGCAACCCCATTGCTTATCTTGCCAAGGATAATTTCCTTTCCTATATCCACATGATTTTTACCAGTTCTTTCATGCAATATAGCTTCAAGGGTATGTGAAAATGGGCCATGACCAACATCATGAAGAAGAGATGCAACAACAATTCCCTCATTTTTTATATCAAGTGCTTCACATATTTTACTTGCTATAAATGATGTTCCAAGAGAATGCTCAAGCCTTGTATGATTTGCTCCAGGATAAACAAGATAGGTGAAGCCGAGTTGTTTTATTCCGTGCAATCTCTGCAATTCTGGAGTTTCAAGCAATTCAAGAATAGCCCCGCTTACTTTTATATTTCCATACAATGAATCTCTTATAAATTTTACATTCTCCATATTCCTAATCTATATTTCCTCATAAATATAAGAATTGCTGAAGCAGCTATTATTATCGCAAGCTCAAATCCAGGTATTTTTTCCTTCTCCCTTATATTTATAACTCCATAAAAAGTGCTATTTGCCCCATCATCATCAAAAACAGTCAATTTTACAGTATATGTCCCTCTCTTCTCATACTTATGCTTCACCACTTTCCCATATCCAGCGCTTTCATCTCCAAAATCCCATGTATAATTAACAATGGACCCATCCCTATCATAGCTTGGAGATGCATCAAATGTAACCTCTTCTTTCTCCCTCGCCTCCTGGGGGGCGGAGAAAATCGCAAAAGGAGCAATATTTGCTACTTCTATAACTTTTTCCTTTGTAGCGGTAGCCCCATCATTATCTGTAATAATAAGAGTTACGGTATAGCTTCCATTATCCGCATATTTATGGGTTACATTTATTCCATATCCAACGCTTCCATCTCCAAAATTCCAGGTATAGTTGGCAATGGAGCCATCTGAATCATAGCTATTATTTGCATTGAAGAATATTTGGTCTAAATCTGTTGGATTTAATGGATTCCATGTAAAGTTTGCAAAAGGAGGAAGATTAATTACTGTGATTGATTTTGAAATGCTTGATTTAGCCCCATCATTATCAGTTACAGTTAGAGTTACTCTATAAACACCTTTGTTTTTATATTTATGAGTTGGATTTTTATCATAGCTTTTGTTTCCATCTCCAAATTCCCATGTATAATTAACTATTTGCCCGTCTGGATCAAAAGATGCATAATTTGGCATATCTGAATAGAAATAAACTGTAGCAAGAATTGTAACATTATCTAAAAAGAAGAAGTTTGCAATAGGTGGAACATTTGATACATTTATTATCTTTGTTATACTGTTTTCATCTCCATCATCATCTCTTATAATGAGAGTTACATTATATGTTCCATTATCCGCATATCTATGGGTTACATTTATTCCATAGCTAATGTTTCCATCTCCAAATTGCCATGTATAATTAACTATGAAGCCATCTAAATCATTGCTTGAAGAAGCATCAAAAGTAATGTTTTCAAGAGAGAACGGGCTTAATGGACTCCAAGTAAAGTTTGCAAAAGGTGGACGATTTGAGACATTTATTATATTTGTTGTACTGTTTTCCTCTCCATCATCATCTATTATAGTGAGAGTTACATTATAGCTTCCATCATCGATATATCTATGCTCAATCACTTTTCCATATCCAGTGCTTCCATCTCCAAATTGCCATGTATAATTAACTATGGAGCCATCTAAATCATAGCTTGAAGAAGCATCAAAAGTAATATTTTCAAGAGAGAACGGGCTTAATGGACTCCAATTAAAGTTTGCAAAAGGTGGACGATTTGAGACATTTATTATATTTGTTGTACTGTTTTCCTCTCCATCATCATCTATTATAGTGAGAGTTACATTATAGCTTCCATCATCGATATATCTATGCTCAATCACTTTTCCATATCCAGTGCTTCCATCTCCAAAATCCCATTTATAATTAACTATGGAGCCATCTAAATCATAGCTTGAAGAAGCATCAAAAGTAATGTTTTCTAAATCTGTTGGATTTAATGGATTCCAAGTGAAGTTTGCGAAAGGTGGACGATTTGAGACATTTATATCTTTTTCCATGCTATCGCTTTTTCCTTCATCATCAGTAACCGTCAAATTTACTTTATAAATCCCTCTTTTACCGTATTCATGATAAGGATTTTTTTCATTGCTATAATTTCCATCTCCAAAATTCCAAATCCATGAAACAATATCTCCATCGAAATCAAAAGAAGCATCGATGAAAGACACTTTTTCAAAAGAATAGGGAGTTTCTGGGGAGAAATTAAATTTGCATATCGGTTGGCCCGCTTCCTTTATCAACGGGAAATAATCAGTGATATTTTGATCTATTATATATGGTTCATCTCCTATTCCATCAATATCTTCATCTTTGCCAGTATAGTTACTCCAGTAATTTCCAACGCTTCTGTTTCCAATGCTTTTATTCCATATATTTGCTCCATCATCAACTGCATCTATTACATTATTTATGAAATTGTTGAAGTAGAAAATATTCTCAGAGGACTTTGAAAGATTAGCTCCATAAATGCTCTCCCTGAAAGTATTTTTATACATCTCATTCAAAGAAGAATTAACTATTTTGACACATACAACGCATTCCTTAAAATTATTATTTTCTATTTTGCTTGAATTAGCTTCTACAAAAATTCCATTATTGTTGGAATATATTGAGCAATTTCTTATAGTGGAAGCATTAGCAAGATAAATCCCATTGAATGAATTATCATGAATTGAGCAATTCTCTATTGTTGCATTCTTCCCATATATTTTTATCCCATCGTAATTATTATATATCTCGCATCCCCAAATTGTCACATTTTCCCCAAAAATTTTTATTCCCGCATCACTCCAGCATTCCCTTACAACAAGATTATAAATTCTAACATTTCTTGCAGAGATATTGAAAGCATTTCCCCCTCTCCCATCAAATATTGCATTCCATCCACTTATCATAGCTTCCTTATCTACCCTGACATTCTCCTCATAAACCCCAGGAAAAACGAAGCAGGCGCCCCCATTTTGCAGTGAAGAAATTGCATCAGTAAGCGAGGAGAAATGGTCAATGAGCCATCCTGGAATTGAAGCATTAAAAGACGGGCTAATCCATGCAAAGGATGGGTGGTAAGAAATTTTGTTAATTAAAGGATATAAATCTTTTGCTCCACCTTGCAATTCATAGGGCTGATCTCCTATTCCATCCCTGTTTTCGTCTTTGCCCGTGTAATTGCTCCAGTAGTTTCCAATAGCTTTCTCATAGCTTGATTGCCAGTCATTTGCTCCTATATCAAAAGCGGTGTTGTTTATGAAATTGTTATGCCATATACTGTTATTTGATGAAACTATATAAACTCCATAATATCTATTGTTTTCTATTGAGCAATCATATATCTTATTCATAGATGAGTTCTGGCTTATCTCCACTCCAAAATAGGAATTGTCCGCTATAAAATTCTTATACACATTTGAGAAAGAAGAGTTAAAGAAGTAAATCCCTTTTGTATTACTTGATATTGAGGAATTTGAAACTGAGCAATTCAAAGAATTTATTAAGTATATTCCAATTACCCCGTTTTTAATACTACAATTGGAAATGCTAACATTTCTTGAATTTTGGATTCTAATGCAATTTTCTCCTCCAACTATCTCAAATCCACTAATCTTTAAATTTTCAGCTGATATAACAATTGCATCACTTGCGGAAGTTATCTTTGCATTTTCATCGCTAAAAATTTCCAGACTTTTATTTATGAAAACTTTTCCATATGTGCCATTATATACTCTGCATTTTCCTCCTTCCGCAATAGCATCTATTGCTTCCTGAATATTCTTGAAATGGTCTATTTTCCAACCAACAGTTTGCTCGCTGTAATCATCATCCACCCATATGAAGTAAGGAGGATATTCAATTTTTTTGATTAACGGAAGGAAATCCTTGCAATTGAAATTAATGTATGGTTCATCTCCTATTCCATCATTATTTTCATCTCCGCCAGTATAATCGCTCCAGTAATTTCCAATGCTTTTATTCCATATGTTTGCTCCATCATCAAATGCATTTATTCCATTATTTATGAAATTGTTATGATATATTGAATTGTTGTAGGAATTTTCAAGGTATATTCCATAACCTATATTTCCTAAAAAGTTGCAGTCATTTACTGTATTGTTGAATGATTTCTCCATTTTTATTCCTATCATGTTTTCTGAAAGATTTATGAAGGAAAGCTTTGAGCTATTTGTTTCAATTAATAAAATCCCGCAGAATGAATTATTTATCGAAATTTTTGATAAACTAATGTTCGTTGATTTTTCTATTTTTATGCTCTTGTTTTCTATTCCATCTATAGCTATTTCTTCAAGAATACAATCTTTTGAATTATTCAACATTATACCCCAACCCTTTGCGGAGTTATTTGCGAAAGTTTTTAGATTTTTTAATAATATATTTCTCCCGCTCGCATTAATGGGTATAAATGCTCCTTCTATTGTGCAGTTTATTATGCTTACATTATTTGCAAATATTTCAATACCTGTAATATTGCCTGCATTCAAAGAGCAATTCTTTAAAGTAAAATTGTTAAATGCTTTTATTAATGCCTTGCTTGCATTCTCTATTTTAAAATTCTCAATTATTACATTTTCAGATAGAATATTTATTGCATATTCTTTCCCGATCCCATTTACTATAACATTTTTTCCCATTCCAACAATTCTCACCTCCTTATTTACAAAAATATTCTTCGGGTAATTTCCATCAAAAACATATATTGTATCCCCATCATTTGCATCATTTATTGCATTTTCAATACTATTCCATTTATGATTGCTTGGATCCTCTGTAAAATCATCGTCAACAAATATTATCTTTGGATATCCTCCTCCAACTTTTGCAAAAGCCAGGGTTAAGAATGCTATTCCAATAAACACAAGCACTATCTTATTTATTCCCATCCCCTTAAGCATAAAGCATATAGGAGAAGTTAAACTTAAACTTTTTTATTTTTTTAGGAATAACTATTTTTTCTTTCTCACCTATTTCTTCCGCTTTTCCTATAAGATAAAGATATGCAGTATATGCAGCAAGATATGCATCAATCTCATGCTTTGTCTTTGCTTTTATACCCAGTTTTTTCGCCATGTTGCGCCAGTCTCTGTCGTAAACTCCAATTATTTTTGCGGTTGCGGTGGGAAAAACTTCTATAAATTTGCAGTTAAATTTTTTAACTAGATTGCTTGCTCTTCTTGTCAGAATTTTCATTCCCTTCATTGTTGGAGGCATTGCTCCATATTTTTTAAGCATCAAGTCTGCTTTCCTAACTTTAATTTCTTCCATAATTGGTGCATCTATCCCAACTATATCTGGCTTAACTTGTTGCAGAAAGGAAAGAATTTCCTCATCGCTGTAGAGAATAAAAAATTCAGGCTCTTCTTTCAATATGCACAACCCGCTTTTATTTTTTGGAAGAGCAGCCAGGTCAAGCCCCACTATCTTTTTCTCCATAATATAAGCGCAAGAGCAAATAATAAGAAAATCAGCTCAAAGCCTGGCAAACCCTTTTTTTCTTTTGTTTTTTGCTCTTCTTCCTGCTCTTTTTCAAAAGCGGGGGCAAATTTATCTGGAGCCCAATCACCATGCCATTTATTATCTACACCAATTTTTTCATACTCCGATGAATAGGCAAAAAATTCTTTAATATCTCCTAATTCCGCGGTTTCAAATTTTGCAAAAATGGTATCATCTTCATATTCGATTTCACCCTGCATACAAGTTGAAATATCTTCTCCTTTGATGCTATAGCATATTTCCGTCTGATTTGAAAAAACAATATAATAGCTTCTTCCTGTCGTGTTTAAATACATCCAGTAAAAAACTTTATCTGAATTTTCTATCTTACCATACACCTTCAATTTTAAAATAATGCCCCCGTTACTTATTTCATATGATATCTCCTTTATATCAATATTTGGTTTATTAGAAGAAATAGCTTTATAGGAATTTAAATTTTCATTCCATTCCACATACATTACATCATTTTGCTTGTCAGCAATTTTTTCCGCGTGTACACTTCCTAAAAAAATCAAAGCAAAAATTAAAATTATTGCTTTCTTCATATTTTAAATGATTTTTTAGTATAAATATTTTTCTTTCAGGATTTTCCTTGCTTCCCCTACTAAATATAAGCTCCCAACTATACAAATAATTTCATTTTCCTTTGCTATTTCATTTGCAAATTCTATCGCTTCCCTTATCTCACTTTTAACAAAAAAATCAACTCCTATTTTTTTTCCAATTTCCGCTATTTTTTCCGCATCCATGGCTCTTCTGCTACCTGATTTTGTTGCAATATAAAATCTTGCAGGAGGAAGGCGGGATATCATTTCTGGAATATTTTTATCTTTCATTGCTCCAAAAATTACAATCAAGCGGTTGTAATCAGCAAGCGAAGAAGAGAATGCTTCAATTGCCTTTGGATTGTGAGCACCATCCAAAATAAAATTTCCAATCCTTTCCATTCTTCCCGGCAAAAAAGTTTTCCTTATTCCTTCAATTATTTTTTCTTTACCTATTCCAAGCAATTCACTCGCTTTAATTGCTATTGCTATATTCTCCCCCTGGAAAACTCCATTCATTTTTGTTTCAACAAGATATTTTTCATTTGCTTCAATCAAAAACTTATTATTTTCAACTTTCCTCCATTTCACATCCTCACCAACTACATATAAATCTTTAGCAAAATTTTTTATTAATTCAAGGGCCTCTCCTTTGCATGCAGTAACTACAGGAGCATTTTTTATAATTCCAGCCTTTTCTCTTGCTATGGAAGAAATATCTTTTCCAAGATAATTTTCATGCTCCAGTGAAACATTAGTGATTATGCTTATCTCAGGCTCTATAACATTTGTTGCATCCAGCCTTCCACCCAAACCAACTTCAAAAATAGCATAATCAACATTTTTCTTTTCAAAATAATCTATTGCAATTGCGGTAAGAGCTTCAAAATATGTAAAATTGTATTTATTCAAATATTCATATCTTTCCACTTCCTCATCACTTATCTCAACCCCATCAACAACTATTCTTTCATTTAATCTTTCAAGATGAGGAGAAGTATACAAGCCAACACTATAATTTTCTCTCAGGATATTATAAATGAAATGGCAAACACTCCCCTTACCATTTGTTCCACCTACATGAATACATTTATATTTTATCTTCTCCCTTTCCTTCATGAATTTTTCCATTCTTTCCAAGCCAAGGGAAATTCTATTTTCATCTAATTTTTCAAGCCACACAGACCAAAAAACCAAATAATATTTATAAGCAATTTCATATATCGGTGCATGTATTATGAAACAACAATAGAAAATACAATAAGGATTCCTCCAACACATCTTACCCATGATTTAGAAGAAGTTGTTACAAAAATTGTCCAAGAAACATTTGAAGGAACAATGGATAAGGAACACGGGCTTATATTGGTTGCAAAAAATGTGAAAAGGAAGGGAGAAGGATATATTCTACATGGAGATGGAGGGATATATCAAAAAGTAACTTTCGATGCGGTAACTTTCAAACCAGAACTGCATGAAGTAGTTGATGCTATAGTTGCAGATATAGTTGAATTTGGAGCCTTCTGCCACATCGGGCCGTTGGATGCGCTCTTGCATAAGAGCCAGATAATGAATGACAGGGTAATTATAGACGTGGATAACAAGAGAATAGAAGGAAAAGACACTAAGCAGGTTTTAAAGGTGGGTGATAAAATAAGAGTAAGAATAGTTACTGTTTCACTAAATGAAATGAACCCCAGGGAAAGCAAGATTGGCCTCACCGCACGCCAGCCTGGGTTAGGAAAGGAAGAATGGCAAAAGAAGGGTGAGAAAAAATGAGGGCTTGCAGGAAATGCCATGCTCTTACAAACAAAACAACATGCCAATATTGCTCTGAAACAACAAGCGATGAATGGCAGGGATATATGATAATAATAGATGCGGAGAAATCTAAAATTGCTCAAAAGGTAGGAATTAAAAATAAAGGAAAATATGCATTGAAGGTTAGATGATGTATATCTTGCCAGAAGATAAAAAAGAAGAGCTAAGAAAACCTTTAGGAAAAATCAAGAGCAAAATAGGGAAGGAAAATCTGAAGGGAAAAATAGTAAGCGTTGGGGATATGGTAACATTGTCTCTTGAAAAGGAAGGAATAGAGCCAAATATAGCAATAGTTGATTATAAAATTGAAAGGAAAGGATATGAAAGGAAAGATTTTTATGCGGAAAAAATTATAAAAGTTAAAAATCCAGCTGGCCAGATAACCCGCGAATTATGGAATGCAATAGCAACCGCATATATTGAGGATAAAAAAGTGTTGATAGAAGTAGAGGGTGAGGAAGATTTAGCTGCATTGCCCGCCATATATCTTGCCCCTGATAACACAACAGTTATATATGGAATGCCATGTAAGGGTATGGTTGTTGTAAATGTTGGAAGAAAAGAAAGAGAAATAGTTGAAAAATTTCTGAAAAGCCTGGAGGGATAAAATGGAGATAGAAATAAAGGATAGGAAGGAAAACAAATTGTTTAATAGAGAAGAGATTGAATGCGTTTTGAAATATGAAGGAAAAACTCCTGATAGGCAAAAAATAAGGGAAGAGATTAAAAATGCTATTGGCAGAGATTGCTTTGTTGTTTTGCAGTATGTAAAGCAGAGATATGGAGAAAATAAAGCGGATGTATATGCAAAGATTTATCCATCTCAAGAAGATGCAAGGAGGATAGAACCATCTTATATAGTTGCAAGGAATCTCGGAATAAAAGAGGAAAAGAAGGAAAAAGAGGAGAAAAAGGAAGGTGGTAAAAAATGAAGAAAATAGAGCTGTATGAATTAAAGGATGGGAAAATAGTAAGGAAAAGGAAGGAGTGCCCGAAATGCGGGCCCGGCGTTTTTATGGGGGAGCATGGCAACAGGATAAGCTGTGGGAGTTGCGGGTATACTGAGTTCAAAAAACAATGAGAGAAATGCTCGATTTTCTCAGGATAAAAAACATTGAGGAGCTTTTTGAGGATATACCCAAAGAAATAAGGATTGGAATTAATCTGCCAGAGCCAAAAGAAGAGATGGAAGTTGAGGAAGAAATAAGAAATATTTTGAAGAAGAATAAATCATTTTTTGATTTTCCTTCTTTTCTTCCAATAATAAAGCCCCACTATATTCCACCCGCTGTTGAAGAAATAGTTGGCAGAGAGGAATTTTATACTTCCTATACTCCCTATCAAGCAGAAGCATCTCAAGGATTGCTTCAAGCTTTGTTTGAATATCAATCAGTTATTTGTGAGCTAACTGGAATGGATGCTGCAAATATATCCATGTATGATATGGCTTCAGCACTTGGAGAAGCATGCCTAATGGCGGAAAGGATAAAAGGAAAAAAGAAAGTGATAATTCCTTCAAATATATTCTGGCATAAAAAGAGTGTGCTGAAAAATTATGTTAAAGGAGCGGGCATAAAAATTTTTGAAAGAAAATTCGATAGCAATGGATTATTTGAAATTGAAGGCAAAGATGAAATTAAAGATGCCTCCGCAATATATATTGAAAATCCGAATTTTTTTGGAATAATAGATGATAGATACAAGGAAATTATTGAAATGAAGGAAAGGAGCGATGCTTTATTAATTGTTGGTGTAGATCCTCTTTATTTAGCAATCTTTAATCCCCCTTCATTTTATGGAGCGGATATTGTCATAGGAAATGGATATCTAGGAAATCATATGAATTTTGGAGGACCAATGCTTGGAATATTTGCCTGCAGAAAGGAATATCTCCGCCAGATGCCTGGAAAAATAGTTGGAGCGAATGATGAAGGAAAAATATCATTTAGTATGACATTGCAGACAAGAGAGCAACATATAAGGAGGGGAAAGGCAACTAGCAATATATGCTCAAATGAAGCTCTATTATGCATATCATTCCTAGCATATGTTGCAATTCTTGGAAGAAATGGACTAAGAAAAGTTGCGATTAAAAATATGGAAAATGCGGAATATATGGCAAAAAATCTTGAAAAAATAGGATTTAATCTGCCATTTAAAAGAAAATTCTTCAATGAATTTGTTGCAATATGTCCAGTTAATGCAAGCCATTTTAATGAAAAATTGTTTGAAAAAGGGATTGAGAGCGGGCTTATAATAGATGAATATGTTAAAAATGGCCTGCTTTTTGGGGTTACTGAAATGCACAGCAAAAAATTGATTGATGAATGCATTGAAAAAATGAAGGAGGTTATAGAAAATGATGGCAAGTTATAATGAAAAACTTCTGATAGAAATTGAAGAGAAGCCAGAAGAAGAAATTGAGGGTATTGAAAGAAAGGAGCTAAATATACCAAATTTGGAGGAAAGAGAAGTTGTCAGACATTTCATCCATTTAAGCCAGATGAATTATGGTGTAGATACTGGCTTTTATCCGCTGGGCTCATGCACAATGAAATACAATCCAAAAATTCTTGAGAAAATTTCAAGAAATGAGAAAATAAATTATGTTCATCCCCTGCAAAATGAAAGAAATGTTCAGGGTTGCCTTGAAATTCTTTATAAGCTTGAAAAATTGTTATGCGAGATAACTGGAATGGATGCATTTTCCCTGCAACCCTGTGCAGGAGCACATGGCGAGCTTACTGGATTGCTGATTGCGAGGGCATATTTTGAAAAGAAAGGGGAAAGTAGGAAGGAAGTAATTGTGCCAGACTCCGCTCACGGGACAAATCCCGCTTCAGCAAAAATGGCGGGTTTTGATGTAATTGAAATACCTTCGAAGAATGGAATGGTTGATATGGATGCATTGAAAAGTGCTTTGAGCGAAAATACTGCAGTTTTCATTCTTACAAATCCGAATACGCTTGGAATATTTGAAAAGAATATAATTGAAATATCAAAAGAAGTTAAAAAGAAGGGCGCTTTGCTTTATTATGATGGAGCAAATCTGAATGCAATCATGGGAATAACAAAGCCAGCAGTAATGGGATTTGACATAGTTCATCTAAACCTTCACAAAACCTTTGCAACACCCCATGGAGGAGGAGGCCCAGGAAGTGGCCCAATTGGAGTAAAAAACTTCCTTGAAAGATTTTTGCCTGTTCCAAGAGTAAGAGAAAAGGATGGTGAATACTTTTTTGATTATAATATGCCAGATTCTATAGGAAAAGTTAGCTATTTCTATGGAAATTTTTCAGTTTTGCTGAAAGCATATGCATATATAATTATGAAAGGTAAAAAGCTTGAAGAAGTGAGTAAAAGAGCGGTTCTGAATTCAAATTATTTAATGGAGAAGTTGAGAAAAGTTGGTTTAGAAGTTCCTTTCTATGGCAGAAGAATGCATGAATTTGTTGTTTCAACAAAAAATTTAAATATAAGGGCAATTGATGTTGCAAAAAGATTGCTTGATTATGGATTTCATCCTCCAACAATATATTTTCCACTTATAGTTGAAGAGGCAATGATGATTGAGCCAACTGAAGATGCAACAAAAAAGATGCTTGATGGATTCAGCGATGCAATTGAAAAAATTATAAATGAGCCAGTTGAAATTCTTAAAAATGCCCCTCACAATATGCCCGTTAAAAGAGTGGATGAAGCAAAAATTGCAAAGAAAATGTTGCTGAGTTGGAAGGATTTGAAATTAAGATAAATTTAAAATCAAACTTAAAATAAAAAATATATAAAAAGGGAAGAGGGTTAGAAGTTTATTATGAATACGCTTATTCTGTCTTCTGCTGTCTGGCCACTGCTATCATATGCAATCGCTTTTATCTCATGCATTCCTATTGCTCTTTCATCCCATGTCCATGAATATGGTGCACTTGTATCTGTGAATTTAAGCACTCCATCAATATAGAATTCTACTTTTGCTATGCCTGTTGTTGAGCTTGCAGTTGCTTCAATTGTTATTCCTCCTATTATTACTGGCATTGGCAATGGAATTATTTCTCTATCCATCACATACAATGCATTTCTTGGTTTAACTATGGTTACTGTTGGTGGGGTTGGTGCTGTTATTGTGAATGTTCCATCACTTGTATCACTTGCCTTATTTCCAGCAATATCTTTTGCAATTATTTTAATCATGTAGTTGCTTCCATATGGTAAGCCTGCGGTATTCCAATTGTATGAACCAGTATTTGGAATATTGCTTGCTATTAAATTCCAGGTTAAGCCCGCATCATTGCTATATAGCAAATCAATTCCTGCAATTCCTATATTATCGCTTGCTGTCCATCTTATTGTTATTATTCCTCCTAATACCTCGCCACCATTTGGATATATTACTTTAACTGTTGGCGATGTTTTATCTATCTTAAAGGTGGTTATCTTTGCTGGTGTTTCAACAATGCATGAGTTGCTTATTGAATAATATTCTATTGTATGTGTTCCCTCTGATGTAAATGTAAATGGTCCAACATAATTCTGCCATGCTCCTCCATCAATGCGATAATATGTTTCTTTAACTCCGCATATGTAAGCAACGCCTACCAGTTTAATCTGCACATTGCTTACATACCAACCATTTTCACCCATTGTTCCATCTATTATGCAAGTTGTTATTGGCATTGAATATGCAATTCCGAAGCTGCAGGATTTAATTGATTCTGTTGATCCTAAGACATCAACTGAGTAGTATTCAACTGTGTAAAGCCCTTCTGTTGAAACAGTCACTGGCCCAGTATAAGTTTGCCATTCTCCTCCATTTATTCTATATCTTGTATATGCAACTCCTTGTGGGTCTGTTGCATACAGATAAATTGTAACTGGTCCAATATACCAGTTATTGCATCCAAGTGGTCCAAGGCATGAGCAAGTTGTTACTGGTGGCTCATTAATTGTCCTCATTGTTGCTTCTTTATAATCATTTGCTGGATTTGTATCTCCATCCAGCAATGTTGTTACATTTATTGTGTAAATCATGTTTTCTTCAGCGGTAAATGGTGGGAATGTTACCTGTGTTTCTTTTCCTCCTGGTAAGTTATAAACTGTTAGTGTTTCATCGTATATAATTCCTTTATTTATAATCTTCACTATTTCAACATCATCTACATACCATCCTTCATAAGTAACAATATCATCACTTACAAATATGAATGCAACATTTATCTTTCCAGTTGTTGTGTTTATGTAAGGTGTTATATCAACTTCATCTTCTTTCCATCCACCAGATGAGCCAGTGTATGTCTTAAGTATAGAGAATGTGTAGTTATCTCTGCTTGCACATACATATCCAAAGTCATAATTATTCTCAATATTGTACCAATGTTTCCACTTCAACATTAACTTAGTTGCTCCTGTTGCATCTATTTCTGGTGATACTAGCCAATCTTCCATATAATTTATGTATTGTCCAGTTATTTCATTTCCACAATACCATGAATGGCCTGGGCTTGCATACCTTCTTGTGCTTATATGCCACAAATCATAGGTTGGGTCTCCATAGATATCGAAATGAGTCCATCCATCTTCTCCACTCTCAACATCATCAAAGAATATTGTAGATATTCCGTGCGCGTATATTCTGCATCTTACATCAAATGTTTCTGTTGTTGTTCCATAGTTCTTTACTGTTGCCTTAATTGGATAGCTACCTGGTTCAAACATAGTTTCTGCTATAATTGTTACATTATCTATTTCAAACCACCAGTCATAATTTCCAAAGTAATGCCATCTTATTATTACAGTCTGGCCGATGTATGGTGTTAAATCAATTGTTACGAGTTCTCCTGGTCCATAGGGCGAGTGGTCTTCATCCCAGTGCAACAAGTTAGTCCATGTTAATCCACCGTTTGTGCTTATATCTACATCTGCATAGTCATTTGGTGGGGACGTAGTCAAATCATTATATGAAGCAACATATATTAATGTTGCTGAAGTATAGCCCGCTAAGTTAATTGGTGGAGACCATAGCTCTGTGTCCATTGTCTTTCCTGAGCCAAATTTATCACTATCCGCATCAGCGCAATAACCATCTCCTCCCGCATAGTTTGGTCTGCCCCATTCATCATTTCTCTTCCATCTTCCACCAGGATCTGCATTTTCCTTAACTGTCCAGCCAGCGGGCGGGAATGTTCCCTCGAACTTTTCATTCAGCAGAGTTACAATATTTACTGGATAATCTATTGATTTGACTCCAACATCTCTTACATCGAGTATTTGAACCATTGCCTGTGTTGCATTGTTTGCATTGTTTTCATCTCCTGGCAAGCGTGTCTCTACAATCATTGTATAGAATCCTTCTGTTGCAAAGTCATATGGGCTAAATGTTACATATGCAGTTCCTCCAGCAGGTATACTTGGAACTGTTTTATCGTCTTCAAATAGTAAGGTGCGAGCAGTGAGCAATATATCATCAACATATAGGTAATACATATTTGCTGCACTGTAGCAGTGGAAACCAATATAATATGTTCCATCAGTTGGAACATTAAATACAACAGTTGCCTGTGCATATACAGTATTTATTATGTTAGGATTATCCCATAATTTAGTTGTCATTCCTCCTGATGATTGGCTTGTTCCAATCCACACATCCATCTTTTCAGGATAAGAGCTTGAATACGCTCTATACCAGAATGAAAGCTCGTATTCAACTCCCGCTTGCAAGCTTAATCCAGGAGTGAATAGCCAATCGTTTGCTGGATTAGTAGTGTGATAACTATATCTTGCCATTATATATCCACTGTGGGCATAAGTTGATGAATTGTATGTCTCCCAATATTTAGTATCTCCATTTGTATTTTCAACAAGCCATCCTGTTCTAAAGTTTGGTGGTGTTAATCCTTCAAAGTCCTCGCTCAATAATATATTTGTTTGTACTATTGATAGATGAACTGGTACATTGCTAAGAGGAACATTTCCAAAGTTCTTTATTGTTGCATTTACCGCATAGCTTCCAGTGCATTTAATTCCAGTTGGATAATTGATTGATATTGCTCCCGCATCATATACGTTGTTTATCTCTACAATCATTGATTTTGCATCATTTCCAGTATTTTCATCTCCAGGCATCGCTGTTTTAACAACTATTAAGTAGTTTCCTTCTGTTGCAAAGTTATATGGGCTAAATGTTACATATGTTGAGCTATATGCATTTACATTAACTGTTTTATCTTCACCATATAGCAAATCCGTTGAATATACATATATATCATCAAGGTATATTGATGCTCCTCCTCCCGCCTTATGATTAAATCTTATTGAAATGCTTTGTTCCGCATATGCAGATAAATCAACAGTAAACTTATACCATGTTCCTGAAGTCATTGCGTTTAACATGTTATAATCAATGCTTAACAGTGTTGTCCATGGTCCATCTTGAGTTGGTCCAACGCTTACATTGAAGAATTCACCAGAATATGCAGTATAAGATCTCAATAACCAGAACTCAAGAGCATTATTCCCACTTCCAAGAGAAATCATTGAAGTTGCCATATATCTCTCTCCAGAAGTATAGATTGAATAAGCTGAATATGTTCCACTATGCTTATATGTTGTGCTTCTTGACCAAGTTGCAGTTCCACTTACTACTACTACTTGCCATCCTGTTGGTGGCCATGATACTTCAAATCCTTCAGTGAATATTGAAGAGCTGATTTGGTATATCGAGCAATTCACTGGAACATCTGTCTTATTAACATTTCCAAAGTTTGTTACAGTTGCATTTACTGCATGCAAGCCAGTTGGTGCAATTGGAGGTGGATAATTAATTGATGTTACTCCAACATCATCTATATCATTTATTATCAAGGTTATTTCTTTATAATCATTTGTGTTATCTTCATCCCCTACAAGCAATGTTGTTACATTTATCTTATATGTATCTTCAATGCTCACTGCCCATGGGTCAAATACTACATATGTTTGCTGTCCAACAGCTAAGCCACTAACTGTTTTTTCATTTGTAAATACAATCTCATCCAATGAATTTCTTATTGTGCAATTTACATTAAATGCTCCCACTGGCACGTTTCCAAAGTTTGCAACAGTTGCATTTACCGCATATGTTCCAGTGAACTGTGTTCCAGTTGGATAGTTAATTGAAACAGTACCCACATCATAAATATCATTTACTATGATTGTTACTTCTCTATAGTCATCATCTGGATTTGCATCTCCAAATACAATTGTTGTTACATTTATCCTGTATGTGTCTTCAGTTGTTGCTATCCACTCATCAAACTCAACATATTTTTCCTCATCAGTTAATAAACTTGGAATTATTAGCTCGTCTGTAAATACAATTTCATCCGATGAATTTCTTATTGTGCAATTTACTTTAACATCCGTCAGATTTGCTGCTCCAACATTCTTTACTGTTGCATTTACTTTAAATGGTGTGCCTGTTGTATATGTTCCTGGCAATGGGCTATTAATTGATTTAACCTGTGCATCATATACGCCTTGTAAGAATACAATTGTTGTTGTCCAGTCATTGCTCGGGAATTCATCTCCAGTTAGCAATGTTGTTACATTTATTAAATAATTACCAGCGCCACTTGTAATATTCCATGTATCAAATTCAACAAATTCCTCTTCACCTGGTGGTAATGGTGTAGTAGATGCCACAAGTTCATCATCTCCAA
Source organism: Thermoplasmatales archaeon (assembly GCA_014361195.1). Lineage (NCBI taxonomy): Archaea > Methanobacteriati > Thermoplasmatota > Thermoplasmata > Thermoplasmatales > Thermoplasmatales archaeon. The sequence continues at coordinate 153,272 of JACIWA010000001.1, forward strand.
ATACATATTTATATGTTGGAGCTCCCGTAATCTTTACATTATCTACCATCCAGTACCATGCCCATGCTCCGCTATCATTGTAATACCACCTTATTCTTACATATGACTGACCAGCTGCATATGAGGATATATCGTATACCATGTGTCCTTCAACTGTTGTGGTATAATTTGCTATGGTTACCCATGGAGCAGCTGATGAGCCAACTTGTATATCAACTCTACCCCAAGAGCCAGTATAATGGTAATAATAGGTATCAAATTCAAGTATAACTCCTGTTTGGTCAACGCAGCTGAATGCTGGAGTTATCAATTGCTCATCCATGTATTTTGTTCCTGAACCAAATTTATCACTATCAACAATCATGAATGGCGCAATACATCCACCTCTTGGAGCTCTATTTCCTGGATTTAAGTGTGTCCACGTTGCGGGAATATCTGTTCCTGGATATGTTCCAGGTGTTCCACCATCAACAATTGTCCAGCCAGGTGGCGAGTCAGTTGAAAAATCTGTGAATAGCAACAATGTTCCTGGAATCATCTTATATATTGTGCAATTTACTGGAATATCATCTGATTGCGGAACATTTCCAAAGTTCTTTATTGTTGCATTTACCTCAAGCGAAGGTGGCAATGGAATTGTTCCGGTTGGATAATTAATTGCTGTTGCTCCAACATCATCAATGTTCCATATATTCAACAATGTTGATTTTGCATCATTTCCAGTATTTTCATCTCCCGGAAGATTTGTTTTTACAACTATTAAGTAGTTTCCTTCTGTTGCAAAGTTATATGAGCTGAATTCAACATATTTCTCCTCTCCCGCATTTAAGTCAACTGCTGTATTTTCTCCAAATACCAAATTCAATGAATATACATATATATCATCAAGGTATATTGATGCTCCTCCTGTTGCTAAATAATTAAATCTTATTGAAATGCTTTGTCCCGCATACGCTGATAAATCAACCGTGAATTTATACCATACATAAGTTGTCAATGTATTAAGCATGTTATAATCCATGCTTAACAATGTTGTCCATGGCCCATCTTGAGTTGGTCCAACGCTTACATTGAAGAATTCACCCGCATAATTGGAGTAAACTTTTAGCAACCAGAAATCAACTGCATAATCTCCTCCACCCAACGATATTACTGGAGATGCCATATATCTTTCTCCACTAGTGGAGGCTGTATATGCAGAATATGATCCACTGTGCTTATATGATGAGCTTTGTGTCCAATTTGTGGTTCCACTTACAATCCTTATTTGCCATCCTGTTGGTGGCCATGTTTCAAATCCTTCAGTGAGTATTGAAGAGCCAATTTGATATATTGAGCAATTCACTGGAACATCTGTTAAATCAACATTTCCAAAGTTCTTTACACTTGCATTAACCGCATATGAGCCAGTTGGTTTAATTCCTGTTGGATAATTAATTGCTGTTGCTCCTGTATCATATATATCATTTACTTCAACTGTTATTTCTTTATAATCATTTGTTGGATCTTCATCGGGTGGTGTTGTCCATTTTGTTGTTACATTTATTAAATATAAACCTTCAGTGGGTGTCCATGGGCTGAATTCAACATATTTCTCCTCTCCTGCATTTAAGTCAACTGTTTCATCTTCTCCAAATAGCAATGTTTTGGAATTTATAACAACATCATCAAGACATATGTAGCTTCCTGATGATGTGCTTGTATAATGATTAAATCTTATTACAACGTTTGAACCAGCATATCCGGATAAATCCGCTGAAAATCTATACCACGAATAGTTGGTCATTGAATTGAGCATATTATAATCAATTCCTATTAATAATGTCCATGGTCCTAATGTGCTTGGTCCAACATAAACATTGAAATACTGACCCGTCGATGGAGCATAATATTTCATAAGCCAGAATTCAAGGTAATAGTTTTCGCTTCCAAGAGATATTGATGGTGATGTTAAATTCTTATGACCAGATGTATAAGATGTATACGCTGCAGCTCCTCCGCTATGCTTGTAAGATGTGGTTCTATACCAATAGGAAGTAGCGGTCCATCCTGTTGGTGGGAATGTTGTGGATTCAAATCCTTCATTTAAAAGAGGTGTGCCAACCAGATATATTGAGCAATTCACTGGAACATTGCTAAGAGGAACTGTTCCATAGTTCTTTGCGGTTGCATTTACTTTATGTGATTTTGTTGTTGTTATTATTCCTGTTGGATAGTTTATTAATTTAATTCCCGCATCATATATATCATTCACTTCGAGAGTAATTTGCTTATAATCATTTGTTGTATCTTCATCTCCCGCCAAGCTTGTTGAAACATTTATTATATAGAAGTCCTCTGTTTCAAAGTTATATGGGGTAAATTCAACATATTTGAATTCTCCCGCATTTAAATCAACTTGCTTATCTTCACCAAATACTAAGTTATAAGTGCGAGCGGTGAGCAATATATCATCAACATATAGGTAATACATATTTGCTGCACTGTAGCAGTGGAAACCAATATAATATGTTCCATCAGTTGGAACATTAAATACAACAGTTGCCTGTGCATATACAGTATTTATTATGTTAGGATTATCCCATAATTTAGTTGTCATTCCTCCTGATGATTGGCTTGTTCCAATCCACACATCCATCTTTTCAGGATAAGAGCTTGAATACGCTCTATACCAGAATGAAAGCTCGTATTCAACTCCCGCTTGCAAGCTTAATCCAGGAGTGAATAGCCAATCGTTTGCTGGATTAGTAGTGTGATAACTATATCTTGCCATTATATACCCACTGTGGGCATAAGTTGATGAATTGTATGTCTCCCAATATTTAGTATCTCCATTTGTATTTTCAACAAGCCATCCTGTTCTAAAGTTTGGTGGTGTTAATCCTTCAAAAGTTTCATTTAATAATGTTCCCAATGGAATTATTTGATATATTGAGCAATTTACATTAACATTTGTTTGATCTGTATTTCCAAAGTTCTTTACAGTTGCATTTACCGCATGCAAGCCAGTATTTACTCTTCCTGTTGGATAATTTATTGCTTCAATTCCAACATCAACAATATCATTTACTTCTACTGTTATATTCTGCCAGTCATTCTTTGAATATTCATCTCCAGAAAGTTTTGTTGTAACATTTATTGCATATAATCCTTCAGTGCTTACACTCCATGGAGCAAAATCAACGCCTGTTTGCTCTCCTGATGCTAAGCTTATTGTTTTCTCATCATAATGAACCAATTCCGCATTCCATGAATAAACAATTACATCATCAACATACATTCCTTCTTTTTGTGTTGAGGCATCTGATACAAATGTGAATTTAATCCTTACTTGATTTGTTAAATTAACATATTTTTCTATTGGAACATGCCATACCTGTCCAAACTCAGTATACAGCATGTATGTTTTAACTTCCTTCCATGTTGTTCCATTGTCATCGCTCAAATATAATGTTCCATAGTCTTTATATCCATAATAGAATTGCCCATCTACCCAGAACCAGAATTCAAGAATTGCATGATCTACTCCACTTAAATCAATTGGTTTCGAAATCAAGCTATCATTTGCATTTGCTCTATAAGTTGCTTCATCTGTGCACTTAAAGGAGTATGTTGGGCTCTTATAGCGTGCAGTTGAAATTGTCCATGTATGGCCATCGCCATTTCCATCAACTGCTGTCCAATTACCGGAACCGCTTTCCATATCATCGAAGAAATGAATATTCTTTGTTAGCTTGTATATTGAAAGATTTACATCAAAGTTGCTTTGATCATTTAATCCAGTGTTTTCAATTGTTGCATTTACAGTATAAGTTCCTGTTCCAAGAATTTGCCCTGCTTTTGGTTCATTTATGCTCTTTGTTCTTACATCATCGTTGTGTGTTGTTCCTGGCTTGAATGCAATTTCTGGGTCGCCAAGCAAGTTCAATTCATAATAGCACCATCTCATACAATCTTCTTGCAAGCGATATAAATTATCTTCTTTTGAATCCTGATTTGCTCTTCCCAACTCCCTTAAATTTTCTCCAAATACCGCATCCCAGAATTCTCTGTCATATGCCTGGCTTGGTCCATCTGTGGAATAGCGAACTCCCCATCCATAGTTTGCATTCATTATCACTGCAAATGCTCCGTGCTGGGATTTAACAAGGTGCTCCGCTACACAATCCTCAACTTTGAAATGTCCCGCTATACATCCTTGTGAATATGCAAAGAAATATTTCGTATTTGTTAATGCATAAATATCACTTTCATACATCTTCATTACTACATTGTAGTTGGCATGCCCCAAATGATTTATCATATGAACACCCGAGTTAATAATGGTAGATAACTCAGCTACACTCCAATCATAGCCAGGCGCATCATGCAATGCACTTATATTATATTCATTTCCTGGAATACCAACTGTATAATAGCCATTTGCATTTGAGCCATTTCTCATCTCTTCTTTATAGCTTGAGCCATAATCCGCAATTCCTCCAAATCCAAGATATTCTGAGCAAAGCAACGCCTTGTTTAGATATGGATCTTGCGAAGCATCATATTCAAGTGTCTTCTTTACAAAGTTTGAGAGCTCTTCCGCATTTTCAACTGGTGCCCTTCCAACATATACCTCCGCTCTTAAATCAACATCTTTTCCTCCTGGCCCATCATTTGGCTCTCCCCAGTAGCTATCTCCATCGCTGTTATAGTCTCCATCAAGGCAGGCATAGTATAAATCTGATTCCATATCGGGGTCAATATCTCCTCCCGAATATGCTTGAACCCATAGCCCTCTATATGGAACAACACTTATATCCCCTCCAAGCAACACATATTGAGTATGCCATTCCTGATATGCCCATTTTATGAAATTTCTTATCTTTTCTGGATTATCCCTGCCACCAAAGTTTGAATAAATATATTCAACTGTTACAATTGTTGCATTCATTCCCTTTGCAATCTTTGAATTCATCAAGGTAGTAAAGTTATATGTGCCAGGAGCATTTTTTAATGCTTCATTTGTTATAATAACATACTCGCATGAATGGCCTGGATTAAGTGGATATGTTAAAACCTCTCTTGGATTATCAACTACTCTTGTAACTAATTCTCTATCTTCTTCTGTTCCTCTGAATAGTTCATTTAATTCTCCTTCTTTCAATTCAACAACAAGTTCCATGTTTGGATATAAATACAGTTCATATGTTGATGGATTCCATTGTACAGGATATAAATTTATTGTTACTATTGGAAAGCCTCTTAAATATTGAGTTGATACTTCCTTGTATAGATAGCCAGGATATATCTCGCTTGATTTGTATATCTCTTCTTTTTCTTCTATTTCTGGCTCCTCATCGCTTCCAATTGGAACAGGCCTTTGCTTTGGAACAATCTTTGCCTTTCCTATTAAAATGGGTTCTCCCGCAATAACTTTTATTTCCTTTACTTCTGCTCCATAGGGTAGCAATACATTCACTGGCTTAACAGGAATTGCGGGTTCGCCGGCATTTCCTACAGTTGGTAAGTCCATAGCAAGATTGGTATATTCTTCTCCCGCAAGAAACACATTTTCAAGCCTTGGCTGTATAAAATCAAATTTCATTCTTATTGGTGTCCTTATTGGCTCACCTTTTGTTATTGTTGAGCCTTCTGTTAATGGCTCAATTGCGTTAGCTGGCAATGCCATAGAGCTCATTACTAACGCCAACACAACACATACGCTTATTCCTGCTTTTTTTCCTTTCATTTTATCTGCCTCCAAACTTATATCAAAAAAATATATATAAATTTTTTCCTGTCAAATGTTAGCTTGTGTCAGATGCTACTCTTACAACTGTTTTTATTCCTCCTCTTAAATTGAAATCTCCAATAACTTCAATAAATTTTGGCTTCAATGCATCGCTCAAATCCTTATAAATTTTATTTGTTGCTTCTTCATGCGTCACATATTTATAGCGATATGAGTTCAAATAAAGTTTAAGAGATTTCAGCTCAACTATATACTTGTCAGGTATATATCTTATTTTTATTGTTGCAAAATCAGGATAGCCAGATCGAGGGCATAAAGAAGTAAATTCAGAAAAGGTTATTTCAACAAAGTAATTTTTCTCTGGATAAGGATTTTCCCATAATTCAATTTTTGCCTTTTTTATTTCTTTTTCCCCATATTTCATTATGGTATTTCCTCCATTTCAAGTTTTTCTCCTTCTCTTAAATATATTATAGATAAGCGCATTTCTTTTGCCTTTTTCTTCAATTCCTTATCATTTGTTAAAATCGCTGCCTCCATTTTAATTGCGGTCTCAATAACTCCATCATCTCCCTTGCATGAAGTTTCTACAACCCTGAAACACCTTTTCTTTATTATGCTGAGGGCAAGCTGAGCCGCCCTGCCTGTTTCTCCTCCTTTCTCAGCAAGTTTTTCAACTTCTTCAACCACACTTCTAGGAACAATTATTCTACAAACTCCTAAAAGGCGATTCAATTCTTTCTCAATATTTATATCAAATTGATATGGCATCAGGAGGGCATTTGTATCAAGCACTACTGCCCTCATTTTATTTCACCGTACCCATATAAATGCCATCTCCCCCCTATATTGCGGGAAATTGCAACCCTTTGCCCCACTTCCGCACATACAGGAATTTTCAAATTAACTTCAATATAATCTTTCTTCAATGTTTTTGGAATACCAACAGTTGTAGCGGTACCAACTGTAAGCATCAGCGATTCATTGCTCCTTATTTTTCCCAAATCCTTTCCCTCAACTCTTTCAATAACATGCAAATCCATGCACAAATCATAAAGAACAGGTGGAAGATTTTTTCCAACAACCTTTCCAGCAAGTCCATCCGCCTTAGTAAAAACTGGATCAAGATATGTTCCTATAGCAAGCAATCCTCCAGGATAAGCTTCGCTTACAATTTCTCCTCCAGTCATTATAGAAGCAATTTCAGTAAAAATTGACTCATATGATACTTTTCCATGACTCTCTACTCTTATTCCAGGCCTTATTTCAATTTCATCCCCAACTCTCAGCACACCTTCCTTTAGTGAGCCACCTATAACCCCACCTTTCAGATCAGATGGCTTTGTTCCAGGCCTATTTACATCAAAACTGCGGGCGGAATACATCAGAGGAGGCTTGCTTTTATCTCTTTGAGGAGTAGGAATAAATTCTTCAATTGCCATTATAAGCACATCAAGATTTACCTCATGGTGGGCGGAAACTGGAATTATTGGAGAATTGCTCGCTATTGTATCTTTTAAAAAATCAACTATCTCCTCATAACTTTTCATTGCCCCTTCTTTCCCAACCAAATCAATTTTATTCTGCACAACTATAACATTCTTCGCCCCAACAATATCAAGCGCCATCAGATGCTCCTCTGTCTGCGGCTGGGGGCATTTCTCATTTGCAGCGATCAAAAGCATTGCCCCATCCATGATGGCGGCGCCAGATATAACAACCGCCATAAGAGTTTCATGCCCTGGAGCATCAACAAAAGAAACCTTCCTTAAAAATTTTGTTTCTTCTCCGCAGTGCTTGCAAACTGGTTTTGTTGAATAGCATTCTGGCTCATCGCAATTTGGACATTTATAAAAAGATGCATCCGCATAACCAAGTTTTATTGAGATACCTCTTTTTATCTCTTCTGAATGCTCATCAGTCCATTTTCCAGTTAATGCCTGGGTTAAAGTAGTTTTTCCATGGTCAACATGTCCTACCATCCCAATATTTATTTCTGGTTGGCTCATTTTTCCTTTAATTTACCAGCAGACTTGAGCAATTCTTCAATTGGCTTTGCTCCCTTTTTTGTTATTTTCATGTTTATTTGAGATGTATTTAAGCTTATTGTATTTCCACAAACTGTTAATCTTTTCCTAACTCCTTTATCTTTTGGCTTAAATCCCTTACCTTTTGCGGTTAATATTTTCCTTCTCTGCATACCTGGTAAATCACTTCTCATTGGAAACCCATCTTTGTCAGAACCACCTGTTATCTGCAACTTATAGCCTGGTAAGGAAACGAATATTCCATCTACTTCCTCACCAATCTTTTTGCCTATTAATGAGTTTGCATGATGCCCATCAACTACTATCTGCCAGCTTTTTGCCCCATCACTTATTACAACCTTGAATTCCGCCATAGCAATCATCCAGCAAATAAAAAGGTATTTTAATATTTTTGGTTATTCAGATACTTTCGATGCTTATCTATAAAGAGATTTTGCCAAAAAAATCTTCTGAAAATATAAGCAAGAAATATGCTTGCTTTAACCTCAGCACAATTTTATCTCCATAGATAGCAGTTATTTGATTGCTCATAGCTCCTCTTTAAATCCTTTATCGCTTGCAATATTTCTCTTGCAATATAGTATTCCTTTATACTGATTTCACCATAAATATAGGCGCTACCTCTTTTTTCACAGTTATAAAGTTTTTTATTCAATTTATCTCAAATTTATATTAAGCTTTCAGAATGAATAAATCTTCTATTTTCATTTCCATAAATTTTTAACCGTTATCCCACCCAGCCATTAAATATAATTTTAAATTTAGAAAAATAATATCAATGGTCATGAAAAACAAAATGAAAGGAATTTTATCAATATTAGGCGCAAGCTTTCTTTGGGCTACTGAGCCAATTTTCGCAAAACTTGCTTATAAAAGCTCAGATTTTGTTCAAACATCAACAGTGAGAGCAATAATTTCCTGTATAATAGCCATTTTTTATATTAAAGCGAGAAAATCAAATTTGAAAATAAATAGAGAAAATTTCATTAAAATTTTATATATAGGAATTTTTGGCACACTAGTTGGTGATTTTTTATATCTTTTTTCATTGACAAAAATTCCAGTAATAAATGCAGTTTTATTAGCCCATATCCAACCTGTCTTTATAGTAATAATCGGCTTCTTTTTGTTAAAGGAGGATAAATTAAACAAATATGATTTTACAGGAATTTTTCTTATGATTTTATCCGCTTTCTTAGTAACTACAAAAACAATTCAAAATTTTTTGTCTATGAAATTTGGAACAAGCTATGATTTTCTTGTTTTGCTCGCAACATTTACTTGGGCAACAACCGCAATAGTTGGAAGAAAATATCTTACTCACCTAAATGCAGGGGTTTTAACTTTTTACAGATTTTTAATACCATCTTTCATCCTTCTCTCTTATTTAGCAATAAATTCAAAAATATCTTCTCCAAATATCTATCAAATATTTCTCGGTTTTATAGGAGGAGCGGGAACTATTTTATATTATGAAGGCCTAAAAAGAATTAAAGCAGCTCAGGTTTCCGCGATAGAATTATCAACTCCTTTCTTTGCTTCCATATTGAGTTTTTTCATCTTAGGTGAAAATATAGCTATATTGCAAATTTTTGGCATCCTTCTCCTCATGGCTGGAATATATTTTTTATCCAAGAAAGAAGCAAGTTAGTATGCGGGCGCCGGGATTCGAACCCGGGTTATAGCCGTGGCAGGGCTATGTGATACCAGACTACACTACGCCCGCTTAAAAGTAAATTATCGATTTGATATATAACATTTTATATTTTGAATGAAAAAAAATTTATTTGATTGCTCGATTTTATTCAATGAAATTTATAATATTTGGCGCTGGCGCAATTGGCTCACTTTTTGGAGGATTACTTTCAAGAAAAAATGATGTTTTGCTTGTGGGAAGAAAGGAGCATATTGAAGAAATAGAAAAAAATGGGCTAATTGTGGAAGGCTTTACCAATGAAATTTTTTATCCTAAGACTGAATGGGATGGAAGCAAATATGATTTTGTTATTCTTACAACAAAAGCATATGATACAGAAAAAGCGGTGGATGAAATTTTAAGAAAATTTGGAGAAATTCCTATTATTTCAATTCAAAATGGTTTGAGAAATGAAGAAATTATAGCAGAGAAAATGGGGATTGAAAATGTTATTGGAGCACTCACCACTCATGGAGTAACATTTATTGGGAATGGAAGGATATATCATGCGGGAAAGGGAGAAACAATAATAGGGGAGTTAAGCGGTGAAATAACTGATAGAATAAAAAATATTTGTAAAACATTTAACGAATGTGGAATTGAAACGAAAATAAGCGGTGAAATAAAGAAAGAGAAATGGAAAAAAGCAATAGTTAATTCCGCAATAAATGGTCTGACTTCTATTTTAAGATGTAAAAACGGGGAGATAATTAAAAATGAATATGCAATAGAATTAATAAAAAAAATATGCACTGAGGCAATTGAAGTTGCAAAAGCAGAAGGAATTGAGATAGAGGATATAATTGAAAAAGTGAAAGAAGTTGCAGAAAATACTTCAGAAAATATTTCTTCAATGCTACAGGATATAATTTCTGGAAAAAAAACAGAAGTAGATGAAATAAATGGAGAAATAATAATAAGGGCAAAAAAACATGGAATAAAAACTCCAGTAAATGAAGTGATATATAGCTTAATAAAAGCAAATGAAAGTGTGCGGCATCTGGGTTGACCTAACGCTCATTGATCACGCAGGGGCCCGTGATGCCGCTGTCGCTCCATATTTTACCTCCATTCATTTTTCATAGAGGTCTTAAGATGGAGCTAAAAATATATCTGCAAAATATATAAATTTAATCCTCAAAAATCCATCTTTCATCATCCATGCTATATTCCACTATTTCATCTTTGCTAAACCACAATTTTATTTCTTTTTCAGCGGTTTCCTTGCTATCGCTAGCATGTATTATATTCCTCCCTATATCTTGAGAAAAATCTCCTCTTATTGTTCCTGGCATTGCATCGCTTGGATTTGTTGGGCCAACAATCTTTCTAACTCTTGAAACCGCATCTTTTCCTTCAACAACCATTGCAAGAACTGGACCACTTGTTATATAATTTATCAGCCCATCGAAAAAATTCTTACCTTTATGAGCCATGTAATGCTTCTCCGCCATCTCTCTAGATATTTTTAAAAATTTAATTGCTACTATTTTAAATCCACAATCCTCTATTCTCTGCAAAATTTTGCCGATTAATCTCCTCTGCACACCATCTGGCTTTATCATTAAAAAAGTTCTTTCCATAATCTCACTTTGCTTTTGTTATCCATCTAACTTTCTTAGGTTCTCTCCCGAGTTTTAGCATATTTTTATGGCACTTTCCTGAGCAAAAATAGTAAGCGGTTCCATCCTTCTTTACAAACATTGTTCCTGTTCCAGGTTCAATCTCATTTCCGCAAAAAGTGCATTTTTTTGCCATTATTTCACGCTCAATCTCTTTGCTTCTCTTTCCGCTTCTCTGAGCATTAATATATCCCCTTTCCTTACAGGACCCATTAAATTTCTTGTTATAACCCTATTTTTATCCCTTCCTTCAAGAATTTTCACTCTAACCTGCAATACTTCCCCGCACATTCCTGTTCTGCCAATTATTTCCACAACTTCCGCTGGAATGCTCTCCTCAGGCATGTCATCCCTTTATCTCCTTCACTTTCTTAACAACTTCTTCAAAAATTTCTTTCGCATCTCCCTCGCTTATTATCGCAACAACAGATGCCTGCACCTGCAGGCCAGCTGCTCGCCCCAGCTCCTCCTTTGAAGGAACATAGGAATAGGGCACGTTTTTTTCCTCGCATAGATATGGCATGTGAGCGAGTATTTCTTCAGGAGAAACATCTTTCGCCATTATAACAAGCTTCGCTTCCCCTCTTTCTACCGCTTTTGTTACCTCATTAGCTCCCTTCTTTATCTTTCCACTGCTCCTCGCTTTCTCAACCAGCTCATACGATTTTTTAACTATCTCTTCAGGTATTTCAAACTTTACATAGATTGGCATTTACATCGCCTCCTATCATAGGCATGAGAAATATTTTGGTTATATATAAATATATTGGTTGCGTAAATTGTTAAAAATTTTTGAAAAATTGGAATAAAAAATCTTATCCAAACAATTATTATATAGAAAAAGTTTATTTATCATGATTTTGAAAGATGAAAAGAAGCTTGATCTTTCTTACATACCGGATAAAATAATGTGCAGGGATGAAGAGATAAGGAGGTTGAGATATTTAATAAAAAGCGGTAGAGCCCTTATAAGCGGGGGAGTAGGCACTGGAAAAACATTGCTTGCCCGCTATGTGGGAGGGGATGCTTATGTAAATTGCTATGTAAACAGAACTGAACATAGGGTTTTGGAAGAAATTTTAAAACAGATAAAACCTAAATTCAATCCCGCTGGACTGCCAACCCAGAAGCTATGGAATGAAATTGATGGAAAAAGAATAATAATTGATGAAATTGATGGAATGGAAATTGATGAATTAAGACATTTTGCATATACTCTTTCAAGACAGAAGGAATTTGGTAAAAAAATAGATTATATAGCAATCACAAGAAGTCATTTGATTTTAAAGCAAATTCTTGATGAAGCAACATGGAGCACATTTGCCCAGAATTCTGTTGTTGAGCTGAAGCCATATTCATGGGAACAAATGAAAGAAATATTATCTTATAGGGCGAGTGAGAGCTTGAATAGAGAGTGCTATGATGAAGAAATAATTTCATTAATAGCAGATATAGCAATCTCTTCAGTTGGACATACAAGAACTGGAATTTCAATTCTTCTAAATTCCTCTTTAATAGCGGAGACAAAAATGCATAAAAAAATTGAGGTGGAAGATGTAAGGGAAGCAAATATTGATGAAATTTTTTTTGATTTGAATACCATGGAAAAAGAAGAGCTTTTGTTGCTTCTTTCTGTTGCGGATGCGTGCAAAAATAAAGCTTATGTTAGTTATGATGAGATAATGGAAAAATTTTTTTTAAGGAATGAAGAGTATGAAATGAATATCGATGAAAGAAAATTTGAGAAGATATTTAAAAAACTTTTAAGTCAGGATTTAATAAAGGAAAGCAAGTTTGGCTATACCATTCTAAATTTTCCAGCAAATTTATTAGTTAAGGAAATTGAGAAAATTATTTCATGAATTCCCTTATTTCTTTCGCAACTTCTTCTGGCATTTTTTCAAGAATTGTCTCAAAATGAATTCTTTCAAAAAACATCGCGTCATTTCTATAATATTTAACCATATTTTGCCTAGTTAATATTCTGAAATGCGTTGGAAATTCTTTATCCATATCAATGAAAACAGCGAGATTAAAGCTATTCCTCCTTATGCTTGAATAATAGGATAATATTTTGCTGATAACTAATGCAAGCTTTTCAACTTCATTCTCTTCTTTACAGAACCCAAAAACCTCATTGAAACCAAAAGGAGCAAAAGGAACAAATAAATAAAATCCATTTATTTTTCCTATAAATCTATCCCCTTTAATCTCCTCTTCAATATATGAAAAAAATTTATCCTTATTTTTGATTATCTTTTCCATATATGTTGTAGGGTACTCACTCAAAACCACTTGCGTATGGGGATGCAGGATGCTGGCGCCAGCGGGCATGAGGTAGTTCCAGTTGATTGAGGCATATCTTGCTTTTCCGTCATAGAAATTTTCAATGTATTCTGAGCAGAGTAAAAAATTGCTTTCAAGCAACTCCGCAGAAAACTCTTCTGGCTTGATATAATGATTTTTAAATGCGCATACACCACTATATTTTGCATAAGGATTTATGTTCGGAAACAGGAAAGAGTGAGAATTTTCCATAAATCCAAAATCAAATTTTGCAAGCTTATCTTTAGTGCAAAAAATGCAATCTTTTTCTATAATTTCTTTAAAATCCTCCTGTCTGTCTATTTCAAGCCCCGCTCTTTTCATTATTCTGCAATTCCTCTCCCATACCTCATCTTTTCTTATCTCTACGTTTCCTTCCTTAAATTTTTCAAACATGAGCTAAATCCCGAGCAATATTTTTAATTTTTCCGGTAGCTCATCGGTTTTTCCTTCCTTTAAAGACATTGCGGATTTAAAGCATATCTCAACCATTTTTTTAAAAAATTTCTCCCCGTATTCTTTTTTTGCAAGAGAAGGTGAGCCAATATAGGCATCTTTTGCTCCAATTTCCTCAAATGTTTTAAAAAAATCCAATGCATGCATTTTTATTTTTACATCCTCTACCTTACATTTTTTTATCCGCTCTGGAAAAAGGTATAAGGCAAGAGATGTTTCTTTTATATCCCCGTGAATTTCATATTCGTCTTTTTCAAATAATTCTCCTTTAAAATATGCAATTGAAATTGGCTCGCATGCCACTATACCCTTTTTTCTTGCTTTTTTAATTGCTTTATGTATCGCTTTTATATGAAAAATATCCATGTGAAAATTTAGAATTAAAAAATATTTGAAATTATGTTTTGAAAAAGACAGGAAAATGTCCATCAATATATTATATAAATTTTTCCATGAAACATTTATTGTGCCAGGAAAATTTCTTGCATATCTGCAAACACCGAGTGGCAGAGAAGGGAGTGATAAAATTTCTATACCATTTTCCTCCATTTTTTCCATCAATGCCTCTTCAACTTTTTTTGAAATAAGAAGGTCTGTAGCCAATGGCAAATGAGGACCATGAGCTTCTAAAGGACTGATTGAAATAAAAATTATGGCATCTCTGCTTATCTTATCTACTTCTTTCCAGCTCATATCTTCTATTTTCATAACCCTATATTATAAATTTATAAATGTTTTTTTCTTTACCAATGATGAATATATTGCTTGGTATAGGAAATGAGATGAATGGCGATGATGGCATTGGTGTATATGTTGCAAAAAAGTTAAAAAGCAATGAATGGAAAACAATAAATTGTGCAACTGTACCGGAAAATTTTTTTTATGAGATAATAAAGCATAAGCCAAAAAAGATTGTTATGGTTGATGCTGCAGATATGGGACTGAAATGCGGGGAAATAAGAAGAATCAGGAAAGAAAAAATAGGAAAAGCAACATTCTCTACCCATTCAGTTCCTCTTTCAATTTTTGTATCCCATTTGCAAAAGGAAATAGGAACAGAAGTAATAATAATAGGAATTCAGCCAAAGACAATGTATGGTAAGATAAGTAAAGAAGCTAAGAGTTCCGCAAACAAGCTTATAAAGATGATTAAAGAGGAAAAGATAGAAGAAATTGAGGAGTTATAAAAAAATTTTATATTTCCTAAGTTTATACATTATAATGAGAGTTTTAGTTATTGGTGGAGGGGCAAGAGAGCACGCTATCTGCTATGCTTTGAAAAAAAGTGATGCGGAAATCTATTCTTTTATGAAAAACTCTAACCCTGGAATAAAAAGAATTGCAAAGGATTACATCCTTCATAATGAATGCGATGCGGAGAAAGTTGTTTCATATGCTCTTTCAAAAAACATTGAACTTGCAATAGTTGGGCCCGAGGCCCCCTTGCAGGAAGGAGTAACAAACTCACTCCTCAACAATGGAATTCCAACCGCATCCCCCTCTAGGGAGGCGGCGGAAATAGAAACAGATAAAGAGTTCATGAGAAAATTGATGAAGAAATATAGAATAAAGGGGAGTGTTAAATTTGATGCATTTTCTGATGCAAAATCCGCAGAAGAATTTATAGAGAAATTGAATGGAAATGTTGCAATAAAACCAGTTGGACTTACTGGGGGGAAAGGTGTAAAGGTTTATGGCTCACATTTTAGCAATGCAATTGAGGCAATAGAATATGCAAAAGAAGTTATATCTAAAAAGATAGGTGGTAAAAGCAGAGTTTTAATAGAGGAAAGAGTAGTTGGTGAAGAATTCACACTTCAAGCTTTCTGTGATGGCAAAAATATTTTTCCAATGCCAGTTGTACAAGATTATAAAAGGCTTTTGCCCAACGATGAAGGACCAAATACTGGAGGAATGGGCTCAATTTCATCAAAAGATTTCATACTCCCATTTATGGAAAGAGATGAATATGAAGAAGCTTGCTCGATTTTGCAGAAAATAATTGAGGCATTAAAAAAAGAGGGAAGGGAATACAGAGGAGTTATTTATGGGCAGTTTATGCTAACATTTGATGGAGTTAAAGTTATTGAAATAAATGCAAGATTTGGTGATCCAGAAGCAATGAATGTTCTATCAATTTTGAGGACAGATTTTCTTGATATATGCGATGCAATGGCAAATGGAAATTTGAGAAATAGCATGGTTGGATTTCATGAAAAGAGCACTGTATGCAAATATATTGTGCCTTGTGGCTATGGCTACGAACCTCTTGAAAATAAAGAAATAGAAGTCGATGAAAAGAAAATAGGCGAGGAAGGAGGAAAAATTTTTTATGCTTCTGTAAATGAAAAAAATGGAAAAATATATACTACAAAATCCCGTGCCCTAGCAATCCTTGGAATAGCGGATGAAATATATGAGGCGGAGGAGATATGTGATAGATGTCTTAAATATGTAAAAGGTGATATTTTTGTAAGGCATGATATAGGAAAAAAAGAAACGCTTGAAAAAAAGATGATGAAGATGAGGTTGCTCCGTGGTTAAATGATTCATCTCTATTTAGTTGGTACCGCTGGCTCCGGCAAAAGCACTCTAGCAAATGCATTCAATGAGTGGTGCCACCGCCAGGGATATGATTCGATAGTGGTTAATCTTGATCCTGGGGTGATAAAAATTCCTTACTCTCCAGAGATTGATATAAGAGAATGGATTTCTCTGGAAGAGGTTATGAAAAAATATGACCTTGGACCAAATGGAGCACAAATATTATGTGCGGATATGCTTGCTTTAAATGTTAAAGAAATTGAAGAAAGGCTTTCCGAATATAGAGCGGATTATGTAATTTTTGATACTCCTGGCCAAATGGAACTTTTTGTTTTCAGAAGCTCTGGAAAAATAATTATTGATCAACTTGGAAAAGATAAATCAATGCTTGCTTTTTTAATAGACCCAGCCCTTGCCACAACTCCCGCAAATCTAATATCCCAGCTGATGCTTTCCGCAGCAGCTCAATTTAGGCTCGGTCTTCCAACGGTAAATATTCTTACCAAAATAGATATTGTTGAAAAAGAAACACTAGAAATTATAGAGGAGTGGGGCAGAAATCCAGAAAGGCTTGAAAATGACCTAATGTTTTATTCTCCTTCACTGCATACTCAGATGAGCGAGGGAATAATGAAGGTTATAAGAGATATGCAGGCACATACCACCCTTATACCAATTTCATCTGAAACATGGGAAGGAATGGAAGATCTATATGCGAGTATTCAGGACATTTTTTCTGGAGGAGAAGATCTTGAAAGGAAATAATTATTCTGGAAGCTTAAACTTGCTGAAAGCATTTGAAGCCATTTCTATGTAATTTTTGTTCTCTTCATACCATTCTTCCCATTTATCCAATTTTGAGCGAACCTTTTCATATTCATTGCTCAGCTCTTCATATTTCTTATAAAGCTTTGCAAGTCTTTCCTGTTCTTTCTTATAAAGCATTTCAATTTCCCTGCTTTTTTCCTTATACTTTGTCAATTCTTTCAATGGCTCAAGCTCCTTTATTTTTTCCCTCAGCTCCTCCACTTCCTTTTTATATGGTACATAACTTCTTAGCTCCGCTATTTCTTTCTCCATTGAAGATTTTCTTTCCTTTTCAGCCATTAATTCCTTCTTCAATCTTTCAATTTCCCTGTTTTTTTCTTCAATTTCTTTCAAAGCTCTCTCAAGCCTATCTCTATCCTCCTTAAGCTCTTTCATTTCTTCTATTTTTTCCTCAAGCTCGGATATCTTTCTATCTCTTTCTTTTATCCCCCCTTCTTTTTCCATCATTCTTTCTTCAATAGAATTAATTTCGTCCTCTTGCCTTTTATATGCATCCCATAGCTTTTCAAGCCTCATCCTTTCTTTTTCCAGCTCATTTTTATATCTCTCCGCCTCCTGTAGGGCGGCGAGAGCTCTTTCTTCCGCATTTTCGACTTTCTTTTTCATTGAGGTAATGCTTTCTTTTACTCTGTTAAGTCTGTCGGAGGAAATTATTTTTTTAAGTTTTTCTAGCACTTCTCTTTCCTTATAGGGGCTCTTTAAAACCGCATCTATCTCTTCAACTATTTTATCAAAATCTTCCTTAAATTTATCAATTCTGTATATTTCTTCCATTAATAAGAATGAATTTTTGGCTATTTAACATTTTTGAATTGCCTAAAGACCAATTTATTTATATATCAATAGTATTACCGCTTAATGGCAGAAAAAAAGAAAAAAGATAAGACATGGTATTGGCTAATTAGTCCGCAAATGTTTGGTAAAGCAAGGATTGTAGAAACACCTTCCGACAGCCCTGAAAATCTTTATGGAAGGACTGTAGAAGTTTCTATGCAAGAGCTGACTGGAGATTTTTCGAGAGCTCATCTGAAGTTAATTTTTAAGGTAAAGGAAGTGAGTGGGCTTGAAGCATATACTGACTTTATAGGCCATACAACGACTACAGATTATGTAAAAAGAATATCAAGGAGGCACAGAGCAAAAATAGATGGAGTTTTTGATGTTACAACAAAAGATGGGAAGAGAATAAGAGTAAAGCCTTCTGCATATGCCCTAAAAAGACTTCAGACTTCGCAGAAAAGTGCTATAAGAAAGATAATGAAAGAAATTATTGAAACAATGGCAAAGACAAATACTTTCGATGATTTCATAAAATTGATGCTTGAGGGAGAAATGTCAAAGCAGATATATAAATTATCAAAGATAATATATCCAATCAAAAGAGTTGAGATCCATAAATCTGAACTGCTTGAAGGAATAGAAGTTGAGGCAAAGGGAGAGGAAGAAGAAACGGAGGAAAAAAAGGAAGAAGAATTAGAGAAGACAGAAGTAGAAAAAGAAGAAGAGGCTGAAGCGAGTTAACTCAAATTATTGGCTCAAATTAATTCCATTATTTCTTCCTTTAATTTATCTATACCCTCACCACTTTTGCAAGAAATTTTAATATAATCTGTTTTCCCACCGCTCAAATCAACTTTATTTTCAACAACTATAATGCGCACATTGAACATATTTTTTATTTCTTCAAGAAGATTAATTTGATTCTCAAGAGGATAGCCACAATGCAGTGAGGCATCTAAAACAAAAATCACCGCTTTCGGCAAATATTTAAGTGCAACTATTGCCTGCTTCTCTATTTCATTTCTCTTTTCAATGGGGCGATCGAGCAGGCCTGGGGCTTCAACTATCTGAATTTTCCTATCTTCATAACCATTGCTAATATATAAATGACCAACAATTAGCCCTTTTGTTGTAAAGGGGTAAGGAGCGATTTCCGGCTTTGCGGTGGAAAGAAGAGATAAAATTGAGGATTTTCCAACATTTGGATAGCCCGCTATTACTATGGTTGGTGTATCTGTGGAGATTGATGGTATCTTAGAAATTTTTACTCTCGCATTCTCAAGAAATTTCAAATTCTCATCAATTTGATCTAGCAAAGAGGAAATTCTTCCATATAAACTGATAACAATTTTTCTTGCATCCTCTCCTTTCTTTATTTTCTTTATTGCATCCTTTGATATAATCAATATTTTCTTTCTCGTCCACTCAACAGATGAAAGAGATTTTTTCAATTTATCTATTCCTATAACTAAATCCAGTAATTCATAATAAAAAGGATGCAAATTATCAAAACTTGGAAAATCTCTTACATATCTTTTAAGATTATCATTTAAAATTTCCCTCAATTCTTCAATTTTCTCTAACCCTTTTTTCTTTTTTGCTTTTCTAAAAGCCTTCTCAATGAGCTGTTTCGCATTTAATATCTTTCCTATTTTCCACACACGATATATAGCAGAAGAAATATAAAAGATGTTGCAAAGTAAAATATTTATGGGAAAATATTATCTTATGGAAAAGTTTGCGGTAATTGCTTTACTTGTGTTGCTTGCTCCGGTGGCTTGCGGGAATGTTTTTTATGTTGGCGAGGGGTGGGATTATAAAAAAATTCAGCCCGCTATAGATGATGCAAATTTTTATGACACGATCATAGTTTATCCTGGATTTTACACTGAAAATATCACAATAAACAAATCAATTTATTTAGAGGGAAGGGATGCGATCATAAGTGGTGGAATCAAAATATTTGCAAATGATATAAACTTATCTGGATTTTTGATAAATGGCTCCTATTTTGCCATAGAAATAAAAGGTAATAGAAATGTGATAAAGAATTGCAGCATAATATTTTCAAATTCTTATGGAATAAAAATAGAAGGGAAAAATAACATGATTGAAGGAAATAAAATTTTTAAAAACAATTTTGGGATATATCTGTATTTTTTCTCTGAAAACAATACAATAAGGAATAATGAAATATACAGAAATAATTGCGGGATTTATGTCTGGAAGGGAATCGGGAATGCTTTTATTGGAAATATAATAAGGAATAATTTAGAAGGTATAAAAATTGAAGGAGGGGAAAACAACTTTTTGAATAAGAACAATATTTCTGAAAATAGCAAGGGAATTTATCTATGCTGTAATGCAAAAGATAATTTAATTTTTGAAAATAATTTTATTGGAAATTTAATGCATGTTTATTGCTATGCGGATAAAAATATATGGAATTTGAGCAACGGAAATTATTGGGATAATTTAAGTGGTGATATATTTTTTATAGATGAAAAAAATATTGATTATTCTCCCTCTAAATCTCCTTATGATATTGAAAACCTTTCCTCTAAAATTTATATTTTTTATCCAGAAGAAAATGCGAGTGTTAGTGGAAAAATAGTTATTCAAGGAATGGTTGAAAAAGAAGGAAAAGTAAGGATAAGAATTGATGATGGACCATGGGAAAATGCAACTGGAACTTTTCTATGGTATTATGAGCTAGACACAAAAAATTTGAGAGATGGAAAACATGAAATATATGTTGAATTTGAAGGAAATGTAATGGCTAGAACAGTATATTTTAAAAATAAAAAATCAATTCCATCTTTTGATGTTGCTTTACTCATTTTAGTTTTTTTGTTTATTTTAAAAAATAGAAAAAAATATCTATAAAAATCTCATTAAACCCATGGAAGGATTTATAATTTCAGATAAAATAAGGAAGACAATTTTTCTTGAAATTGCTTCTGGAGAAAAATCAATAACAAGGATAGCAAAAAAGAATAGAATAATTGAAAATATAGCAAAAAATGCTTTAAATGAGTTGATTGAGAAAGGGATTGTTGAAGAAAAAAATGGAGAATATACTTTAACTGATGAAGGAATTAAATTATATGGAAAGCTTAAGGGAAAAAATTTAGTAGAATGAAGGGAATTGTTTGCAGTGGAAAGGGAGAAGGGAAGAAATACATTTCAATTCCTGAATACAAAAAGCAAATAGAGGAAAAATTCAATTTTTCTCCATATGAAGGAACCCTAAATTTAGAAGTAAGCAAAGAATTATTTAATGACCTGAAAATTATTGAAGGAATAAAAATTCATGGCTTTAGGAAAGGAAAAAAATCTTTTGGCGGGGTAAAATGCTTTCCCATTAAAATCGCCCGCATGGAATGCGCCATGCTGATGCCGGAAAGAAGCAAGCATAGGAATGTTGTAGAGGTAGTGTGCAATGAAAGGCTTAGAAATGGATTAAAAGATGGGGATGAAATATTTTTTTATTTCGAGCCTTTTTTGAAGAAAGGCATGGATGCAATTTTTTTTGCTCTTCCAAATGAAGGTAAGGAAGAAGGAAAAGTTACCATATATTATGATTCACCTTTTGAAGAGGGAAGGAGGGATTTATGCTATGAAAAAAATTTTCCCGATACATATTTGAAAAGGTTTATAGCAAGAGATACTGCATCTATAATATTTGAAGGAGATGGAAAAGAAGAGCATTCCAAGCTATTTGAATGGATCAGAAGGAAAAATTATTCAATTATCTCTCCCTTAAGAAAAATAAAATATAGCCAACTTAATGAATGGCAAATTGAAGTAAAGATAAAGAAGGAATGATTGAGGGCAAAATTAATTTTTCATTCCCCTACCAAAACATATTTTTAAATCCTCAATATACACATTCATGGAAAGAATATTCATAGGAGTTGCATGGCCTTATGCAAATGGCTCCCTGCATCTAGGAACACTTGCGGGATGCTTGCTTCCAGGAGATATTTTTGCTCGCCATCATAGAATGAAAGGGAATGAAGTGCTTATGGTTTCTGGAAGTGATGAGCATGGCACACCAATAACAATAACCGCTGAAAAAGAAGGAAAGCATCCGAAAGAGATTGTTGATAAATATCATGAAGAGCATTTGAAGAATATAGAGGATTTTGGAATATTTTTTGAGAATTTTTCAAGAACAAGCAATGGATTTCATAAAGAAGTTGTTAAAAAATTTTTCCTGAATTTATATGAAAAAAATTATATCTACAAGAAAAAAATTCTTGCTTTATATTGTGAGAATTGCAATAGATTTTTACCAGATAGATATGTTGAAGGAGTATGTCCATATTGTAATGGGAGGGCAAGAGGAGATCAATGCATTGATTGCGGAAAAACACTCGATGCAATTGAAATAATTCAGCCTGTTTGCAAAATTTGTGGCAAAGCACCTGTTAAAAAGGAGACTGAGCATTTCTTTTTTAAAA
Organism: Thermoplasmatales archaeon; assembly: GCA_014361195.1. Lineage (NCBI taxonomy): Archaea > Methanobacteriati > Thermoplasmatota > Thermoplasmata > Thermoplasmatales > Thermoplasmatales archaeon. The sequence goes on from JACIWA010000001.1 coordinate 175,771, forward strand.
TATCAGAATTTGAGAAAAAATTGCTCGAATGGCTTGAGGAAAAAAATTGGTGGCGCAGCAACGTTATAAACTTTACAATGAATTTCATAAGATCAGGTCTTAAGGATAGAGCAATAACTCGAGATTTAACCTGGGGAGTAGAGGTGCCGATAGAAGGATATGAAAACAAAAGAATATATGTATGGTTTGAAGCGGTAATTGGCTATCTCTCCGCATCAATGGAGTGGGCAGAAAAAATAGGAAAAAAAGAAGAATGGAAAAAGTGGTGGGAGGGAGATGCAAAGCATTATTATTTTCTTGCAAAGGATAACATACCCTTCCATACAATCATATGGCCCGCGATGCTGATGGCGCATGGCGGACTTAATTTGCCATATGATGTGCCCGCAAATGAATATTTAACCTTATCTGGAGAGCATTTTTCTAAATCAAGAGGGATAGGTATATGGCTTCCTGATATAGTTAGCAGATTTAATGTTGATTCTGTTCGCTACTATCTTTCTGTGAATATGCCAGAGAAACATGATACAAACTGGCAGTGGGAGGATTTTGTTGCAAAGAATAACAATGAGCTGGTTGGAATTTATGGAAACTTCATCCATCGGGTTGTTTCATTTGCCTATAAAAATTTTGGAAAAGTTACTAAATATAAGAAAGAGGGTAAAATCGATGAAATAGCTCTTGAAGAAGTTAGAAAAAATTTTATTGAAATGGGAGAGATGATTGAAAAATGCAATTTCAAGGAAGGAATAAAAAAACTGATGAGAATTGCTCAGATAGGAAATCAATATATAAATTCTTCAGAGCCATGGAGATATCTTAAAGAGGATAAAGAGAGGTGTGAGAGCATTATACATGTTTGCTTAAGAATTGTAAAAACTATTGCAATTGCATCCGCTCCATATATGCCAAAAACTGCAGAGAAAATATGGAAAATGCTTGGATATAAGGATAGTGTTCATGACCATAAATGGGAAGAAGCTTTAGATGAAATAGATGAAAATGAATTGCCTTCGCCATACCCTCTTTTCAGCAAAATAGAATTAAGCGATATAATTGAGGAACCATTTTCAAAATTTGATTTGAGGGTTGCAAAAATAATTAGCGTTGAAGAACATCCAAATGCAGATAAGCTTTATATAATTGAGCTTGATGTCGGAGAAATCGGGAAAAGGAAGATTGTTGCGGGAATAAAGCCATGGTATAAAAAAGAGAGGATATTGAATAAAAAAATAGTATATCTTGCAAACTTGAAGGAGGCAAAGATAAGAGGAATAACATCCAGAGGCATGCTCCTTGCCGCAGATGAAGGAGGCAGGCCATTTATCTTGCTTGCAAAAGCAAAAGAGGGAAGCGATGTTTTCATTGATGGAATAAAAAAAGAGGCTAAAGAAGAGATAGATTATGAAGAATTTTCAAAGGTTAGAATGCTTTCAAAAAATGGAAAGGTTGAATACAATGGAAAAACACTTAAAGATAAGGAAGGGGAAATAGAAATTGATGGGAATGTTAAAGATGGTTGTGTAATAAGATGAAATTCGATATGCATATTCATACAATTTATTCTCCTGATGGAAATGAAAATCCAAAAGATATTATTAAATATTTAAAGAAGAAAGGACTGGATGGAATGGCAATCGTGGATCATAACACTCTTCAGGGAGCAAAAAATGCAATTAAAATTTCTGAGAATTTTCTTGTTATTCCTGGGATGGAAATAAAAACAAGAAAGGGCCATATACTTGCGATTGGAATAGAAGAAGAAATAAATGGAAAAGAAGATATTATAGAAGAAGTAAATGAAAAAGGAGGGATAGCAATTATTGCCCACCCTTTTAGATTTTCAAGAATAAGGATTAATGCGAATGGAATAGAAGTAATGAATGGAAGAAATTTTCCTCACCAAAATAAAAAAGCAATTGAATATGCAAATAAAAAGAATATTCCTTTTACCGCTGGGAGTGATGGCCACTATTTATGGGAAATGGGCAAAATATATATTGAAATGGATGCGGAAAAAGTTGATGATGCAATTGAGGAAATAATGAAAAGAAGGGTTAAAGTAGTAGGAGAAAATAATTTTTTTAATCCATTTAAATGCAAAATTTATTCTTTTTCATCGTTTGTAAAGAGGGGGTTTAAGAGAGTGAGTTAGCCTTACTTAAAAACTTCTCCCGTTTCTTTGCACCATAAAAGCAAATCAAGATGGGCAACAGGAATTGAAACTTTTTTTGAAAATTCTATCATTTTCTCCTCTATTTCAATATACTTTTTTGGAGACAAAGATTTAGGAATTTCATCTATAACTCCAAGATTTTTCAAATTTTTTAATATATGCCTGTCAAGAATTGCAAGATCAAGAGCCAATCCTATATTCCTCAAAAAATGGCTTGCTTCCTTATAACCAATTCCTTTTATATTTTTAACAATATATTCTCTTGCCTCCATTGATGGCATATTTCTTATTTTTTCAATTATTCTGTCAAAATTTTCCATCGCATTGATAATATATTTTGCTTTTTTATTTTTAAATCTTATTTTCTTTAGCTCCTCCCTTATTTCCTCTTCCTTCATCAATTTTTTTCCTAAAATATTTTCAACCGCACACCAGCAAAACCTTGCTTTTGATTGAGGTGTAAGGATGCAAAATAGGAGCTCCGCAAGCATCTCTTCTTTGCTCTTCTCTTTTTTAAAATCATCTATCCTTCTCTCTATCTCTTCTTTTCTTTCCTCATATAAAATCCTTATTTCACTGAGTAAATTTTCTTGTAATACTCCCATCTCTCATCAATCCATTTCTTTATTTTTTCAACATCCTCGCTTTTAAGATGTGCAAATCTTCCCTGCATCTTCAGCCATTCTTCAATTGGCTTCCTTTCCTTACCTTCAAGAATTTTCTTGCTTTCAAGATTAAATTCAATTTTTCCATCAATGGCTTCATAAAGAACCCATGCTCCTGTCTCCACCGCAAGCCTTGCCATCTCAACTGTTTTGCTCATATCAAATCTCCATCCTGGTGGGCAAGGAGCTAAAATTTCTATATATCTCGGCCCATTAACTTCTTTTGCTCTCTTCATTTTTCTATATAAATCTTCTGGATATGCAATTGTTGAAGTTGCAACATAGGAAATGCGATGTGCCATCACAATTTCCGCGAAATTTTTCTCATTCTCTTTTTTTCCGCTCCATGTTGTTGTTGTCCATGCTCCATATGGCGTAGCCCCGCTTCTCTGGATGCCGGTATTTGAATACATCTGATTGTTATAGCAAACATAAATGAAATTAGTTTGCCTCTCAAGCGCTCCAGATAATGCCTGCAGGCCAATGTCATATGTGCCACCATCCCCCGCCCACACAACTGGTATAATATCTTCCCTGCCAAGCACCTTCAGTGAAGATGCAATCCCGCTGGCAGCAGCAGCACTTGCCTCAAATGCAATGTTTAGGGTAGGAATTGCAAAGGATGTTTTTGGATAGAGGGCTTGAATGACAGCACTGCAGGAAGCGGGCACAACAAATATAACTTTTTTTCCAAGAGCCTTTAATGCAATGCGAAGGGCAATTGTAATTGGACAGCCAGGACATGCTGCATGCCCTTTAAGTATATATTCTTCTTTTGGTAAATCTTTTATTGCCATCAGCTCACCTCAAATGGATAAAAACCTTCCTTCCCTTTCTTTGCAAGCTCATAAATTCTTTCAATATCTTTATAGCTAACATCCATCCCTCCTATTCCCGCTATAAAACCATAAGCATCTTTTACTCTTCCCTTAATTTCATTGTATACTATTCCTCCCAGTCCAGGAGAAATAGCTCTTTCAATTACAATTATCTTATCATATTTTAACTTTTCAAAAGGCATTGGGCGATGTGTCCTCAAATTTACTACACCTACTTTTTCTCCTTTACTGCGAAGCCTGTCAACCGCAAATTTTGCTTCACTTGCTATAGATGCCATCGAAAGAATTACATAATCCGCATCATCGCATTTATATTCTTCAACTAGCCCGTAGTAGCGACCGAATTTTTTCCCCCATTCCTCACCCACTTCTTCAATAACCTTTTTTGCATTTTCCATTGAAATCATCATATCATGCCTTACCTTTGCATAGTTAAATGGCTCGATTATATTTCCATGAGTTATTGGCTCTTCAACACTTATTTTCCAGGCTGGCTTAAAAGGAGGTAAAAAATCATCTATTTCTTTTTGAGAAGGAACTTCAACAGGCATTGATGTATGACTCAATATAAATCCATCATAGCAGATCATCGCGGGCAACATAACTTCCTGGCTCTCAGCAATTTTATACGCCTGTATAATTGTATCAAAAACCTCTTGATTTGAAGAACAGTAAAAATGTAACCATCCTGTATCACGCTGTGCCATTGAATCATTTGCATCACTCCATATATTCCAACCAGGCCCCACCGCCCTATTAACATTTACCATCACAACCGGCAGGCGAGCCAGGCCCGCCCAATGAAGCATCTCATGCATTAAAAGCAGGCCATGAGATGATGTTGCGGTAAAAGTTCTTATCCCGCATGCTTCTGCTGCAATGCAAGCGGTCATTGCGGAATGCTCTGATTCAACTCTTATGAATTCCGCATCGAGCTCTCCTTTTTCAACATATTCCGCAAGCCTTTCAACAATTGTTGTCTGAGGTGTTATAGGATATGCAGCTATAACTTTTGGTTTCGCCATCTTTACTGCGAGAGCTGAAATATGATTTGCGGTATCTATAAAAATCATTTTCCCTCCCTCTCCATTGAAATTGCCTTAACAGGACATTCATTTGAGCATATTCCACATCCCTTGCAATAGTCATAGTCAATAACTGGAAAATCATCAATTTCTATAGCACAATCCGGACAAAAAATCCAGCATCGATAGCATTTTATGCATTTCTCCGCATTTACAACTGGCCTAAACACGCGCCATGTGCCGGTTTTTCCCATTGCACCTTCAGTTGGATAAGATATTGATGTTTTCATATCTTCACCTTCATATTTTCACCCTTTCATATGCGGATTTTACCGCATTTATGTTATTTTGAGCCAATTTTTCAGGAAATCTTTCTTTTATTGCCTCACACAAAGCTTCTATTTTCACTCCATCAATAAGCTTTATGAGTGCTCCAACTATTGGAGTATTTACAACGGGTATTCCTCCAACCAAAATTTTATTCTCTATTGCAATGCTTGTTGCATCAACTGTGGCAACTCTAAAAGAATAAGAAAAATCTCTGGGGCTACGATTGCTATTGAGCAGAATAACTCCATCTTTTTTCAGCCCTGCTGTCACATCAATTACATCAGTTATGCCCATATCAAGAACAACAACAATATCCGGCTCTTTTATTTCGCTCCTCAAAAAAATTTCCCCTTCGCTTATCCTCGCAAAGGCCTTAACTGGCGCCCCCCTCCTTTCCGCCCCGAAAAATGGGAAAGCTTGCACACCTCTGTTTCCGCTTTTCAAGGCGGCGCTTGCGAGAAGATTTGCTGCAGTAACCGCTCCCTGTCCGCCTCTTCCATAAAATATTATTTCCTTCAGCATTTTGGTAATGTATTGCATTTCAATTAAAAAGTTTTTCCTAAGAGAGTTTGCCAACCTTGATGAATTGGCTTTTAATTTTTAGCACTTCAACAAATCATCCCTTAAACGGGGTATTATATTCACTGCCCCAGCATCTTGCATCTTGAGAGAAATAAAGGTTAAAATTTTAATATTAGAAAAGTATATCCATCCGATGAAGCTGAATCCTGCACCTCTTGGGCTTGCTGCATTTGCACTGACAACATTCCTGCTATCGATACATAATCTTGGCTTTATTGAAGGAAGCATTGTTATTTCATTAGCCATATTTTATGGAGGATTGGCTCAATTCTGCGCAGGAATGCTCTCTTTTAAAGCGGAGAATAATTTTGCGGGGACCGCCTTTTCCTCATATGGTGCATTCTGGCTTGCTTTCGGGCTTGCTGAATTGCTTAAAGGTTATGGAATTGTTAGCTTTACCGCTAAAGAAACAGGATTAATGCTTATTGCATGGGGGATATTTACCTTCTATATGTGGATTCCTTCATTGAAAATAGGAAAAGCTATTTCTCTTGTTTTCCTTACCTTATGGCTTACTTTCTTTGCCTTAGGATTTGCATCTCTTCTTTCATCCAGCCATAAGATAGGAGGGGCTATTGGTATAATTTGCTCAATCCTTGCATGGTATGTTTCTGCGGGTGAGCTGATAAATGAGTTTTATGGGAAGAAGGTAATTCTATAATGAAGATAAATTATTCCTGTGTTCCCTGCCTTTTAAACAGGGTTCTTTTTGAAGCAAAGCTTGTAATCAAGGAGGAGGAAAAAATTCATTATTTAATGAAAAAAGTGCTTGAGAAATTTTCGGAAATATATGATGAGAAGAGAAGTTCAGCGGAAATTGCAACAGAAATACATGCTCTTGCTTATGAATTAATAGGAAATAAAGATCCTTATAAAAATTTAAAAGAAGAGAGCAATAGAATAGCTTTATCACTTCTTCCAAAAGCAAAGGAAATTATTGAAAATAGTGAAAATAAGCTTGAAAAAGCAATAATATGCTCGATAGCAGCAAACTCTATAGATTTTGGAATAGAAGGTAGTGCAAGCTCGCCGGATGAGCTCTTTTTAAAATTTGAAGAATATGTGAATGAAGGACTTTATATAAATGATTTTGAAAAGATGAAAAAATATCTTAAAGGAGAAATTCTGTATTTTACAGATAATTGCGGGGAGATAGTTTTTGATAAAATTGTGTGCGAATTGCTAAAAGAATATAATGTAAATATCTCTCTTGTATGCAAGAAGTATCCAATATTAACAGATGCAACCCATGAAGATGCAATAAAAATTGGATTTCAAGATATTGTAGATGAAATATTAACAACAGGAAAATTTTCTGTTGGAGTAGATTTTTCTGGAATAAGTGAAAAATTGAAAAGGAAATTGAAAGAAGCATCTCTTATAATATGCAAGGGAATGGCAAATTTTGAATCATTTTCAGAGACAAAATATAAGCCAATAGCATATTTGATGAGAGTTAAATGCAATCCAATAGCAAAAAGCATTGGAGCAAAGAAATCAAAAAATATTTTAAAAATATATGAATAAAAAAAGAGGGATTAAGGATAAGTATTTAAGGATATCCACCTACTTTTAAGCTTGGATCTCCTAGCAAAACCCACTCTTCAACTGTCTTGCAGTCAATTGCATCCTTCATTGGATTACGAACTGTTATATAGTCCAATATTGCGGTTCCCCATGCCTCGCCAAGCATATCTTTTCCCTTCGCTCCATATGCATTGAAGAATCTATCTTCTATGAATCCACCGAAGTATTCCACTTCATCAGGTATTCCATTTTTGTTATCATCATATCCTCCTCCATGGCCGTATCCTAAGCCAGTGTTGCCAAATGTTGCTATTGCCCCCTTATTTGCCATCTTTACAAGATGCCAGCTGAAGCATTCATAAGTTGGCTGATATGTCCATGGATTTTGTAGGTCATCAAGTAAACTTATGTTAAATTCACTGTTATGACAACCACCTATTACTACAATCGGCTGTTTTTCTCCATTGCTGAGTAAATCCATATTATAAGTCATAAGACCATTTACCCACGGTCCTTCTCCATTCTTGAAATGAGTTGCCCATGCAGTTGGGCTTCCATGGCCATCCATTGCAACAAAGCCGAATCCACCGCTAAAAGTTTTTATCACATTTACCCATGCAAACTTTCCAGCAAAATAATTTGGTTCAACATATCCATATGTAAGAGTTCCATCAGATACATACAAACTTGTTTTTTCAAATCTGTTTGCCATATACTTTTCATAGAACCATGATGTTGAGACCTCTCCTTCAAAAAAGTCATTTCCTCCAAAAGTATCTCCTCCAATCAAAAGCATTTTTCTGAACCAACCCTGACCATATGCATTATTTTCATAGTTAATTATCTTATCAATCACATTTTTTAGCTCTTTCAAGCTCCGGCAGGCGAGCCTGCCGACATAAACATCTGGAGCCAAATCCAGTTTATCTTTTCCATATTTGAATGACCATGCTCCAAAAATTCCATCTCCATTCGTATCCCATGAAGAAAATGATCCATTCGCATCATAAATGTCCGCAAAGTATAAATCACTTAAATAGCCAAATTCCGCCCGGTCATCAAGTGCAGCATATCTTACAGGGCAGTACCATAGAGCATCGTTGCTTGTTGTTGCTCCATCCATTCCCCAATTTCCTGTTAGATAAGATCTCTTGCCTCCTACAAGCATTACATACTTTATTCCATATTCTTCAAGAACATCTTTTATGAAGTACTTCACTTTTTCTGCACCATCCCTTCCTTCATAACTTGAATAAATGTTTTCAACTTTCTCTGAAATTACTCTAAGCCCTTTCTCCTCTTTGTGCTGAATTAGCCTTGCTATTTCACTTTCCCACTCAGATGGATATATTATAAGTAAATCTTTTTGGGCTTCAAAATTTTCTTTTTCCTGCAAATTATATTCAATTTTTATTTCAAAATCCTTTGCTATCTCAACCATGTTTTCTTTTGCAATATGCCTTACTGGATATAAATATAGGGCAACGATCGTTGATAGCTTTCCTTCATAAAGCCCTCCATATTCATTAATGCTATACCATGTTTCTGGATATATTTCATAGCTTTCCCCATCTCCTTCATATCTTATGTCCTTTCCATAAGCTATGGCAGGTGGAGCTAAAATTATGCTTGCTTTCTTTTTCTCCACCATTTTTGGAGAACATTCTATGCTAACTTTTGTTCCAAGAGGGAAGACATATAATTTTACATAGTATGGCAACATTGGTTTTCCTGGGGATGAAGTATAATAAGCTTCACTATATGCTTCACCATATATCTCCGCATAGCCAACGCTTTCGATATTTTTATTGATTTTTCTGTTATCAACGCTTGCTCCACTCAAAAGAAGAATTGTTGTAACTATTCCCGCTATAATTATTTTCCTCATTTTATCACCATTTCTAAATACAATTCAGAATATAATTTTTACTGAGCGAAAAGTTCTTCCTTTGCCTTCTCTACTTCTTCATAAATTCTTTCAACATCTAAATTTAATTTCCTGTTCTTCATCAATAACTTTCCATTTATTATAACATCACTTACATTCATGCAATTTGAAGAATAAACAATATTTGAAATTACATTATGGGATGGAATAAGATTTGGAGATTTCAGCTCAATGCATACCAGATCCGCTTTCTTCCCTTCTTTTATTACACCACCATCAATTCCAAGGAAGCGATATGAATTTGTTGTTGCCATATCAAAAACTTCTTGGGCATTTAAAATGCTTGCATCCCACCTGTGCTGTTTATGAATAAGGGCGCAGAATTTCATTGTCTCAAACATATCAAGCTTATTATTGCTCCCCGCCCCATCCGTACCAAGGGAAACAAAAGCCTTATCTTCAATCAGCTCTGGTAGGGGAGTAAAGCCACCTGTGGCAAGCTTCATGTTGCTAACTGGATTATGGGCGACGCAGGCCTTTGATTTGGCTATTTCCTTTACTTCTTCTCTAGTAAGCCAGCAGCAATGGGCAAGTATTGTCTTTTTTGTCAGCAATCCATTCCTTTTAATTTGTTCTAAAACCCTTACACCATAATTTCTAAGGCAATCATAAACTTCTTTTCTTGTTTCCGAGCAATGAATATGAATATATGCATTGTATTTTTTTGCAATCTCACTTGCCTCCTTTAAAGTTTCAGGTGAGCATGTATATACAGAATGAGGGGCAACAACTGGCTTAACTATCTCATCGCCCATCCATTTCCTTATAAATTTTTCACATTCCTTTAAAAGATTTTCTTTTTTCATCTCAGGAGTATCGAAATCAAGAATGCTGAAGCCAGCGAAGCATCTTATCCCTGTTTTTTTTGCCTGATTTGCAATTTCATCCTCATAAAAATACATATCCGCACAGCAAGTTGTGCCACTTGAAATCATCTCAATAAATGCAAGTTTTGTTGCTATGGAAATATGTTTTTTTCTTAATTTTGCTTCAATAGGCCATATTTTTTTAGTTAGCCATTCTTCCAGTTTCATATCATCCGCATAACCACGAAAAAGAGTCATTGGTAAATGGGTATGCATGTTTATTAATCCAGGAATCACTATCCTGTTTTTTATTAAAAAATCCGCTTCATGAGAAATTTTTCCTATTTCAACAATTCTATCATCCTCTATATAAATATCTCCCTTCTTTATTCTCCTCCTTTCATCCTGACTAGCTATTATTGAATTTTTTATCAGTATGCTCATTTAATCAAGCAGTATTATGTTATATGGGGTTACAAAAGGATACTCAGTTATTTCTCCTTCTACCTCTACCTTCCTTCCTTCAACATCCATCTTTTCCTTCAATAATATTCCAAGAACTCCTTCTTCATAAGCAAGCCTCATTATATATCCATCCCTATAAGGAACAACCGCTTTAACTACGCCTCTTACCCTTACTTTCCCTTTAGATGGAACATAAGAAACCACTTTTTCCTTTTTCCTGTAAAGTTCATAAAAATTTGCTTTCAGCTCTTTTAGTATGTCTTCATCTGAAATAACAAAAGCAAGCTGATTTTCTTTAATTTCGCCCGCAAATATATATGCTTTCGTAAGCCCGATTGCATAGTTTCCAACTGCCTCTGGATTTTCAACCGCATTTTTTGCTTTTGGGCTAGGGGTTGCAACAACTATCTTTGCATCTGGAGGTGGCTCAATGCTTATTTTTTCAGCAACTATTAGAGGATTTTTTAGCTCCGAAAGACTCCATTTTTTTAACAACTTGCATGTTTTTTCAGGCAAGCTTTTTTTCCATGCAAGCTCAACCGCAACAGAAACCGAAACTATCCCCACTACTAAGCCCGCAATAAATCCTACTAAATCCATAATTTAAATATATTCTTAATTATTAAGCTTTACCTTTTTTTATGCTAATTGATAACATTTGTCAAAAGAAAGAATTATTAAATAAAGTAACATTACATTTAATGAGTTTTGAAAATTTATACTCCGCAAGGATAAAAAGAATTCGCTCTTCTGAAATAAGGGAATTGCTCGAAATATCCCAGCAACCAGATATGATATCTTTTGCGGGTGGTCTGCCAAATCCAAAAGCATTTCCAGTAGAAGATATAAAAGAAATAGTAAATAAAGTCCTTGAAGAAGAGCCAATAAAAGCCCTCCAGTATGGCGCAACGGGCGGGCTGGCGGAATTCAGGGAGGAGCTTGTAAAATATGCGAAAAGGCATGGAATTGAGGCAAAATATGAAGAGCTTTTTATTACCGTTGGCTCCCAGCAAGCTTTAGATCTGGCTGGAAGGGTTTTTATTGATGAGGGAGATGTTATTTTTACTGCTTTGCCAACATATCTTGGAGCGATAAATGCATTTCTTGCATATGGAGCGAAGCTTGTGGGTGTGCCACTTGATGAAGATGGTATGAGAGTTGATTTGCTAGAGGAAAAGATAAAAGAGTTGAAAAAGAAGGGAGAAAAGCTTAAGATGATTTATACGGTTCCTACTTTTCAGAATCCCGCGGGAGTTGAGCTATCAGAGGAAAGAAGGAAAAGAATGATTGAATTAGCAAATGAGCATAATCTTATAATTGTTGAAGATGAGCCATATGAAAGGTTGAGATTTGAAGGAAAACCACTTAAAGCAATAAAATCATATGATAAAGAGGGGAGGGTAATTTACATGGCAACATTTTCAAAAATACTTGCTCCCGGCTTCAGGCTTGCATATGTTATAGGAAGTGAGGAATTGAGCAAGAAAATGCTAGTCGCAAAGCAATCAATGGATCTCTGTCCTCCTGGAATTACTCAGATTGTTGCATATCATTACATAAAGAATGGATATATAGAAAGGCATATACCAAAAATCATAGAGATGTATAAGAGGAAAAGGGATATAATGCTTAATTCACTAGAAGAATATTTCCCTCACGGATGCAAATGGACAAGGCCGAAGGGAGGAATGTTTTTATGGGTTGAATTGCCAAAACATATAAGCACAATTGAAATGTTTAAAGATGCGATAGCGGAAAAAGTTGCTTATGTCCATGGTAAGGCATTTCATGTTGATGGTAGTGGGGAAAATACAATGCGCTTAAATTTCACAAATCCAGAAGATGAAATGGTGGAAGAAGGAATAAGAAGGCTTGCAAGAGTTATAAAGAAGAGAATATAGGAAAGGATTTAACTATTCCCTTATTTCTCCATTCATTACAATATTTTTAACAACATTTTCTATTCTTTCAATGGCTTCTTCTATTTTTCGGATTTTTGTAAGAGTATCATGATCTAGCCCTTTTTTTTCAATTAAGGAAAGATAACCTTTTGCTATTGCAATTGGATTAAAGAAATAATGTGCAATTTCTTCTCTGAAAATTTTATCCTTAAATTTGCCATCATCTATTAACCCAAAATAAAAAATTGTTTTTCCTTTCTCAATTATTTTGTATACTTTTATGCCACTTCCATCTTCTAAATGCCTCAATTTTTTCCTGGCAAGGTTATCTGCAAAAACTATTTCCATATCTTTATTTAGAATGAATACACCATTTTCATCGTCTTTGATGTTTTGCTTTTTATGTGCCATTTTATTGTAAGAGAGCATTTCTTCAATCATTAAACAATAAATGCGAAAACTATATATATTGCTAACTCCAATCAAAATTGCTCTGACAAATCAAAAATGCCTTTCTTTTTGCCTCTTCATATATCTCCTTCAATGGTATTTTTTTCTGGCTTGCGATTTTCCTGCACTCCTCATATTCTGGAGATATGTTTACTATTCTTCCATTATAATAACCTATTTTAACATTAACTTCTCCATATTTAGTTTGAATTTTCCTGATTTCCCTTTCAAGAACATCCCTCTTAACTTTGTAATATCTCAGCCCCAAAGTAGTAGTTTCTTCAAATATGATTTTCTTTATCTCCTCCATCTTATTATAAGTAGATATAACTTTAAGCAAATTTCCACTCCTTCCCTTTTTCATGATTACTGGAAGAATAAAGGCATCTTTTGCTCCACTTTTAATAAGCTTTTCAATCAAGTAAGGGAAAAATTCAGGGCTCATATCATCTATATTCGCTTCTATAGCATAAATCCCTTCTTCATCAATTTCCTTTCCAACAACAAATCTCAAAAAATTGGGAATAGCCATCTTCCTTGCCCCAAATCCATATCCAATTCTCCTCACCTCCATTTCCGGCCATCCAAATCTAGCTATGCCAAGCAGGGCGGCGCCAGTGGGAGTGGTTGTTTCTCCTTCAAGCGAGGAAAAAATCACGGGTTTTCCTTTTAGCAATTCCAGAGTTGCGGGAGCGGGCAATGGAATGATACCATGCTCACATTGAATTTTTCCTCTTCCGAGAAGAGGGGGAGAAGAATAGATTTTTTTTATTTTTAAGCTTTTTATCCCAACAAGAGAGCCAACTACATCAACAATTGTATCCACTGCCCCTATTTCATGAAAATGTACTTTTTCAATGCTTATTCCATGAATCTTCTCTTCCGCTTTTGCAATTTCCTTAAAAATTTTCTTTGCATCAAATTTTATATCTTCTTCAAGTGAGCTTTCTTCTATTATTTTATAAATATCTTTCAAATTTCTGAATTTTATATCAGATGAATGAATTTTTAATGAAGTTCCTTCAACAACATCTCTTACCCTCTCTGCCTTTATATTCACTTCTATTCCAAGCTTATCTATTTCTTCTTTCAATTTTTTTAAGGAAAAGCCCGCATCAATAAGGGATGAGAGGAGCATGTCTCCACTTATTCCAGATATTATATCAATATATCCTATCATTTTATCCTCCTGTCTATGAGGTGAGCAAAAACCCCCGCTCCAAAACCATTATCAATATTAACAACCGCTATTCCAGGGGAACAGCTATTTAGCATGCCCATTAAGGAGGCAAGGCCATTTATTCCAGTTCCATATCCAATGCTTGTTGGAACCGCTATAACTGGTGAAGAGGTAAAATTTGATACCAGAGTTGGAAGCATTCCATCCATGCCAGCAACCGCAATAACCGCGCTCGCATTTTCAAGCTCATCAGAAAAATTTATCAGGCGATGAATTCCCGCAACCCCAACATCATATATTCTTTTTACCCTGCTTCCAAGCTCTTCAGCAGTTACGCTTGCTTCTTCCGCTATTCTTAAGTCAGCGGTGCCTGCAGATGCAACAACTATATAGCTTTCTCTTTTTTCTATTTTCTTTTTCCCTATAACAATCATCCCGCATTCCTTATAATATCTGCAGTTTTTTATCCCTTTCAGCTCTTCATATATCTCTTCATTTGCCCTTGTTATGAAAATTTTCTCTCTTGAAAGCATTTCTTCAACAATTTTCTTTATCTGTTCCTTTGTTTTTCCTTCCGCATATATTGCTTCAGGTATTCCACGCCTTAGCCTTCGATGAAAATCAATTTTTGCAAATCCAATATCTTTAAATGGCAGAATTTTAAGATATTTTTTAGCTTCTTCAATGCTTATTTTCCCCTCTTTTACTCCTTTAAGCAATTCCTCAACTTCCATCATGTCAATAAAATTGTAAAATTTAAATCTTTCATATAGTTACATTTCATGAAGCTTCGCTACATTTCAATCCCGCTAATTTTTTTCCTTATCCTGCTAATCCTCTTTCCCCATATATTCTATGACAGATTTATATGGAAATACTTCATCGGCCCAGTAATAGCGGACGCAACAGGCAGGCCAGCGGTAAGAAATGGTGTAATAGCATATGAAGGATATACAATTATATCTGAGCTAGTATATGGTGCTTTTCTTATTTTATTCATCTATCTGTGCTATCTCTTCTTTGAAAAATATAAGATAAAAGTTGATTTGAAATTTATAATTTATTCCCTGCCTTTCATAGCATATGGTTCAATTTCAAGGGTTCTTGAAGATGCGGGAGCATTACCAACTCCTCTCTCATATCTTTTTATCACCCCTTTTATATACGCTCAGGTAGGAATATTTTTTTTCATTTCAATTTTATATGGAATAAAATTTAAGGAAGAAAAAAATTTTATTATAGCTATTTTTGGAATAAACATTTTTTATGCCTTCCTTTATTTCATTTTTTCTTTAAAGCTAAATCCAGTTATTTTTGCAATAATTTCCATAATAGCATTTTTTATATACAGAAAAATGGCTAAGGATTACAATTCTTCAATTTTCTTATTTGGCATAATTGCAATGATCTCATCGCTTGCAACCCTTATTTTTTTTGTAAGAAAAATTGAGGCAATAATTTTAATTTCTTTATTTTTATCAATAGCATTAACCGCATTTATTTTCTACTTGCTGAAAGATAAAATATCTTTCATGGATAAAATTAGCTCTTTTGTAATTTTTGCCCATCTTTTGGATGGAATAACAACATATCTTGCAGTTGTTGATCCTTTCAAGATAGGTTTCAAATATGGAGAGAAGCATCCTTTTTCTGCTTTTTTGATGAATTACGGTATTCTATATCCCTTAATAAAAACAATTGTAACATTTCTTGTATTATATGGAATAGATGATTTAAAATTGAATTTGAAAAATACAATAAAGTTCTTCTTATTTTTCCTAGGATTTTCTCCTGGATTAAGAGATTTACTACGCGTCCTTATATCTGTTTAGGGTAATCTTACATTAGATGCAACAACTGGAGGAGGAGTTTCAAGTGAAGCACTTTTCTGAATCTCTTTCACTTCTATAATTTCTACTTCTATTTCTCCATTGAATTTTTCTTCAAATTTTTCCTTTAGCTTATTGAAAATAATTTCATTTTTTGGCTCTTTATTTCTTTCCTCATCATCTATTACAATTAATACTTCTATTTTTTCAATGCTCTTTTGCAAAATTTGGAATTGGAGTATTTTTCTTGTATTCATTTCTTCCATTACTTTTGCTGGAATTCCAGTTATTGTAAAAGGTGGAATTATTTTCCCACTTGGCAATATAATTGAATCTGCTTTTCTTCCCTCTATTCTCTCTATAATTGGAGAATTTATTCCACATCCACATTTACTCTTGATAGGAGTTATGAAATCATTTAAGCCATCATATCTTATTATAGGAGTTGCATTTCCGTATAGCTTTGTAACAACTATTCTTCCTGTTTTATCTGTTGGCTTATTATTTTCATCAACTACTTCAACATGAACCATATCATAATGCAAGTGATATTTTCCTCTCTTGCATTCATAGGCAATAGGCCCGCCTTCTGTTGAGCCATATACATCATATACTCTTGCATTGAATGCTTCTTCAATATACTTCTTTGTATATTCATCCAGCACCGCACCTGATGATGCCATAACTTCTGGCTCTATTTTAAGCCCTTTCTTATTTTTAATTATTGCAAGAGCCCTTAGATTTCCTGGATATCCACCTAGGAATTTTGGATCAAATTTTTCAATTTTTTCAGCCATCTTTTCCACTTCCTCGCCCACATGAAGAATCTGGAGATTATTTAATGAAAATACTGGCTTTAGGCTAGGTATTGCGGTCCTTCTTAAATAAGCTTCTTCAGCACTTCCAGAAGTTAAATCAACTATAACACTCATCCTGTCCTTCATCCAATTTACATCATATTCCCTTAGCTCCCTTAAAAAGCCCATCAATGCCTTTATTATTGTATAAAAATCAACATATATGCTAACCGGTTTTCCTGTTGAGCCTGATGTGCTTACAATGCTGTATTTTTTTCTTTTATCTGGAATAATTTTATCTGGAAAATTTTTTCTTATATCTTCTTTTTTTAGTATTGGTAAATTTTCAATGTTTTCAAGAGATATTGAATTTATGTCAATTCCCTTATATTTTTCCTTATATAATGGAATTTTCATTGCATATTTTATTATTTTTTTAAAGCATTTACTCCTGTATTTCTCTATCTTCTCCTCACTTTCAAACAGCCTATCAATATCTGAGATATAATATTTTACAACTTTTGAAAGAGTAAATGGATTTAGCAAAGAATTCATAATTTGGATGCTATACAAATATAAAAATGTAACTTTTTCAAAATATTTATATTCCAAATTTAATATACTCCGATATGATTAAGGCTTATATCTTGATAACAACATATGTAGGAAATCTGAAGGCGGTTCTTGAGGAAATGAGGAAATTGAAGGATATTGAGAGTATTGCGGTGGTGGCGGGGGATTATGATATAATAATAAAGGCAAAAGTTAATACGCTTGAAGAGTTGATGGAGCTTACAGATAAAATACATGAAATAAAAGGTGTAAAGAGAACAAATACTCAGGTTATAGAAAAGGAGATGGAAGTAGAAACATGAGGATAAGAAGAAGATATCTTTTTTATCTTCTAGCAATTCTTTCATCAATAGCTCTTTCCGTATCTGCAACTTTTGATAGCATAATTTCTACAAATTATATAAAAGAGCCTTGGGTTTTTTGCCTCTCTTTTTTTATTCTTGGGCTTGTTACAACTATATTAATTTTGCTTTTCCTTTCCCTTCCTTATAAGGATAAAAGAATTGGCTCATTTATTGACCCTTCTTTTAGAGGATTAAGAATGATAAGGAAAGAAGAGCTCAAATATCATTTAATAGCGGGACTTGGAAATGCGGGAACAACAATAAGCTACTACTTCATTGTATCAATGTTTGTTGAGCCATCAATAATTTTATCTTTTTCACAGCTTGTAATATTATATCTATTGCTTGTAGAAGCGGTTGCGGAGAATAATGCACCAACATTCGCAGAAGTTCAATCCGCATTAGTAGTTACGACTGGAGCAATTCTTGGCTCGATTTCATTGCATGGAGAGATAAACCTTGAGGCATTGCTGATTGTTTTGCTCTTTTTAAATCCAACATGGGTTATGTTTTCTATAGGACAGAGAAAGCTAAAGATTTTGAGAATAAATGGAAAGGCAAATGACTCGCTTAATATAAGGCTATGGAACCTTATATTTACAACATTTTTTGTTTTCTTTGCAATAATATTTGTTGATAGAGGATTTATAGGTGAGAGCTTTAATTCAATAAAAAATTCCTTCTCATTTCTTATGGTGGGGGTTATCTCAACTTTCTTTTCAGTTGTGCTTTTCATAAGAGCTATGGGAATGGGCAAGGCAAGCGTAACCCAGGCAATAAGAGCATCTTCCCTTTTCATTTCAATTCCTTTCTTCCTTATTGCAGGAAAATTTTTCCCGATTACAATTCAAACAGATCCACTTCTCATCATTCTTAAAGTAATTGGATTAATACTCGTTGCGATAGGAGTTATTTCATTTGCATTAACTGATGTTAAGGCATATGTATTTATAAATATAAGACCATATTATTCTGTTGCAAAATTATCTGAGGAAATATTGAATATAAAAGGAATTACTGCGGTTGATGTCACTGCGGGGAGCTATGATATAATTGCTAAGGTAAGAACAAGAACCTTGGGTAAGGGATATGAAAGAATTGTAAGGGCTATTGAAAATATAAAAGGGATAGAGAATTTTAAATGGCAATCAATACTCAAGGAATGGGAGGAAATATGAAGATTGGAATAATAGGAGGAACGGGATTTTATGAAATGGAAGGGGAGGAAATAGAAATAGAAACCTCTTATGGAAGCATCTCCTCTTTTCTCCTTGAAAAAAATGGTAAAAGGGTGTTATTCATACCAAGGCACGGCAAAAACCACAGGCCAGCGCACACCGTAAATTATCATGCAAATATTCAGGCAATGAAAAATTTTGGGGCAGAAGCAATAATTGGGATAAGCAATGTTGGGTCAATGAAAAAAGAGATAAAGCGGGGGGAGATTTTTATTCCAGATGATTTCATTGATTTAAGCGGGAGGAAATGCACTTTTTATGATGAAAGGGCAATTCATATTGATATGAGCAATCCTTTTTGCCCGGTTTTAAGAAAAATAATTGTTGAAGAAGCAAGAAAAAGGGAGAGATATCATGAAGGAGTTTATATTGTTACAAATGGCCCGAGGCTTGAAACAAAAGCGGAAATAAATTTCTTCAGAAATTTTGCAGATGTTGTTGGAATGACATTGATGCCAGAATTAGCGCTTGCAAGAGAAATGGGAATATGCTATGCATCTATTTGCCTTGTTTCAAATTATGCAGTAGGAATGCAGGAAAAACTTTCAGCAAGAGAAATAAAGGAAATGGTGAATGAAAAAAAGAAAATCATAATTGAAATTGTTGATGATTGCATTAAAAGAATTCCTGAAAAAAGAATTTGCGAATGCAGAAAAGCAATAGAAGAAGGAAAAATTTAAGCTTTTTAAGAAAGATTATCTTGCAACTATGTGAATTATATCTCCGTCTCTCAGCTCATAATCCGCTCCAACAATTTTTTTCCTCCTTACATCAATTGCTTTTATGAATCCTTCAGCAAGATCACTATGAACCTTTCTTGCTAGCTCAATAACTTTTGAGCCAGAGGGCAACAAAAATGCATCTGGAAGAACATTTCCATCCTTATCAGTTAGCTTATTTTCATCTTCAACAGGATAAACAGTTATCAATTTAAGTAAATCAAAAACTGCGGTATCAATGCATTTCTGCACACCTGTTGAGCCAAATCTCTCAAGAACTCTCTTTTTTATATATTCAAGCCCTTTATTCTGCAATTCATCGAGCTCCTTCAAAACTTTAAAGCTTTTATCTCCTGGCTTATATTCAATAAATCCCTTTTCACTTGCCTTAATTAAAGCAAGCTCACTTGATGCGGAAGTAGGGATTGCATAATCTCCTTTCAATTTATTTATAATTTCATCTCCCGCCTTATCCGCCTTATTCAGGGCAAGCAATATTGGCTTTGCCTCCTTTCTTATTGTTGAGGAAAGAAGGAAAAGATCTTTATCACTCCAGAAGGAAGGGTCAGAGGGTAAATTCAGCTTTTTAATTGCTCTCTTTATTTCCTCTTCTTTTATTCCAAGCCCAGCAAGCTTTTCTGCAAGAATTTTTTCAATTTTCTCTTCTCCCATAGAGCATTTCCTGCTCAAACGCTTCCAGTCACGCTCTATTATTCCCTTTATCCAGTAATCTATTTCCTCTTCAAGGAATTTTATATCATTTTCTGGATTATGCTTTCCAATCTCGCAAGCCCTTCCTTCCTCATCTGTTGAGCCTGATACATCAACAACATGAATTAAACAGCTTGCCTGTCTCAAGTCATCCAGAAATTTGTTTCCAAGGCCTCGTCCTTCATGAGCTTTTGGAACAAGTCCCGCTACATCTATTGCCTCAATGGCCACATATCTTATTCCATCAATGCATTTTGAATTTCTTGGATTGCATTTAAGATTGAATTCCCTGCAAGGGCATTTTGTCCTTGCATACATTATTCCAACATTTGCATTTATGGTTGTAAAGGGATAGTCAGCAATTTCAGCATTTGCATAAGTAGCGGAATTGAAGAAAGTTGTTTTCCCTACATTTGGCTTACCAACTATTCCAATCTGCATTTTATCTGAAGTAATGCTTTTCTTCTTTCTTTTCTATTTTCTTTTCCTCAACTATATCAATTGCAATAATTGCTTCAATTGGAATTATTCTTGTCATTCCTTTCTTTGCTCCATGTGTCTCATCCATTTTTATGCAAATTCCTCCTTCTTCCTTTGATATGTAGCAGTAGCCAACAAATGTTCCGCTTGTCTGCATCAGCTCCTCTCCTGGCCCAATTGAATAAACTATATATTTTGAGCCAACTGTTAGCTCCCTTTCCTCATTCATTTCTATACCTCCCTTCAATCAATTTCTGCAAGTGATGAACAGTTTCTTCATAATTATTCATTGCAACCTTTATATGAGCTTCAACAAAATTCCATGCCTTTGCAATATTTCCATATCTTAACTTATATGTTTTTCTTGCATTTTTTCCTTCCTTCTTTTCTTCAAGAATATCAATGCTCTTCAGCTTGTTCAAATGCCTGTATACTGTTGCCTTTGTTGCATTTAAAGAAATCATCAGCTCATCAACTGTCCATTCTTTATTTGGATGAATCAAAAAATTTTCAAAAAGTTTGAATGCTATTGAATTTTCACTATCATTTGCTCCAAGATAACCAATCATTTTTAAAAAATTTAGAGCAACTTTCCTGTAATCATCTTCATTTGTTAAAGGAGAAGTTTTTACAACTTTAATCTGAAATTCCATGTTTTTAATACCGCATGAATTTATAAATTTTCACAAAAAATTAATATTAAAAAATCTTTATTTTTATGGTTAAATGTGAATTCTGCCTGAATTTTGATGGAATTCGTTGTATAGAGGCGAGGGGAGTAAAATATAATAAAAAAATAGATCCTCTTGAAGAAATTTCCTGCCCATACTATTTTGAAAAAGGATTTTTATTTGCATTACTTCCTCCATTTGATGATTACTTTTTCAATATTTTCAGATAAATTTACAAAAACCTTATAAACAGGAATAAATTAGAAGAAGAGATGTTTGATAAAGAAGAGTTCGAGAGATGGATAAAGCAGGCGGAAAAAACTTTTGAAAGTGCGGTAAAAGATAAAAATAATGGAGATTATAACTGGTGCTGTTTTAAAGCACAGCAAGCGGGAGAATATGCGGTTAAGGGGCTTCTTTATGGATTAGGGATTTTTGCCTCCGGTCATTCAATAGTAAATTTACTCGGAAAAATTAAGGATTTAGAGAAGGAGGAGATTTTAAGAGAAGCAAGATTGCTTGATCGCCACTATATTCCTCCCCGCTACCCAAATGCTCATCCAGAAGGAACTCCTTTTGAATATTATGATGCTGAAACCGCTGAAGAGGCTTTGAGAGCATCAAAAAAAATAATAGATTTTGTAAAAAGAGGAAGAGAAAAATGGAAATAATTCCATATCGTGAGGATATATTAAAATATGTCGAAAAATTGAAGGAAAAACTTGGAGCGAAACTGATTATATTATATGGTTCAATAGCAAAAGGAAATTTTGGAGTCGGGAGCGATATTGATATTTTAATTGTTTCAGATGCCCTGCCAGAAAATTTTCTTGAAAGATTAAAAGTTCTTTTTTTATTAAATGAATCATTTGCTCCAATAGAAGCGATTGGATATAAATCTGATGAATTCAGAAAAATGGTTGTTAATGCTCATCCAATAGCTTTAGATGCTCTTTATGAAGGAATTATACTCCATAAAGATGAAAAATATGAAAAAGAAATAAGAAAAATTTTCAGGGAAGTGATGAAAAGAGTAAGAAAAGAAGATTTTGGATGGATAAAATTATAACATTTTGTAATCAAATTGTTAGCAAATTGCGAAAAATTTATATACTGAATCTGTATATATGTTTGGTGATAAACCATGATAGAAAAAATGAAAAGATGGATGAAAAATAAGGCGGGAGTGAGCCCAATTATAGCCATCATCTTAATGGTGGCTATAACAGTAGTGCTAGCAGCAACAATATACGTATGGGTAAGCGGATTCGGAACAAGAAGCAAAGGAGCAGAAGAAGCATCCGCAACATGCCAGCTGGTAGGAACAACAACCCTGAAATTTACTCTGACAAAAGCACCACCGGGAGTAAACTACTCCGCAGGAAACTTTTCAATAGAAGTAGTGAATGCATCTGATCCTACGAACAGAATCATCTATTATGGCACCACGTTAACGAACGCTACTTTTATCGATGGCACAGTCTCTATTCCTGCAGTGGATGGTGGTTACTGGGATGCTGGAGAATCTATATACATAACTTTACCGAACACTATAAGAGGATATAAAGTTGCATATACAGTACAGGTTGTAGGAACAACAATTTTAAGCGGAGAGATGTTTATACCGTAAACCCCTCTTTCCCGCCTTCCTCTTTCCTTTATTTATTGCTATCAAGGGGCTGGTTTGCCTCAACCGCCCCTTTCCTTTTTTCTTAATTTGATTTGTATGCGTTTTTCCTCAGCAAAATAGAATAGATGACTATTTTATCACCTTCCATTTCAAACAAAATTCTGAATTTACCCATCCTGCCTAAACTACCTTAATGTTCTTTTAATCTATAAAAATATTATCTCCACATCTTTTATTTTCTCAAAATCACTATCCATTGTCACAATTTTTAGGTTATTTGATTTAGCCAGTAAGTAATGGTATGAATCATCAAAATCAAGATTCATCTCTTCCGCTATTTTTGGTAAATTCTTATACAGATCTATATCAAGTGCTAATAAATCTATATTTGGTAGGATATCTTCGATAAACTTACCAAAATAGTCGAGTTTACCCAATTTGAATAGAATAATACCGATTGAATGCAAAGAAAAATCGGATATCTTCAATTTTCCGATATTTTCTCGCAGAAATCTTTTACATTTTTCTTTTTTCTCCTGCTGGAGCATTATTTCCAAAAATATGTTTGTATCTATTAAAAACACTATCTCCACTCCATTGATTTATGCTGTAATTCTACCGATGCATATTTATTTTTAATATCCTTTAGCCCTCCCTCCCAACTGAAGCTGAAACTTTTCCTCATTTTTTTCTCATTTTCGATTTTCTTCTTTATTTCTTTCCACATTTCTATCGGAATTATTACCTTCTTCTTTTTTCCTTTCTCATCGTAAATATATTCTATCTTCATATTTTATGAATATTTTCAGATTATTATATTTTACTTCTTCCCGCACTTGCCCATTTTCAGCGACTTCCAAATTCCTTGCCTCTTCTATTTCTCTTTTTATCTCCTCATAAATTTCCTTAATTGGATATTCCTTGATAAAAATATTTGTCTTCTATATAAAATCTCCGAAAAAAACCTTTTTCCAGCCTCCTCTTTCCTTTTTTGCCCCCACCCATCTTTCCTTGTTTTATCTATTTTTGTAGATTTTCTTTCTCCTCCTCTTTTATTTGATAGATTATCCTGTACTTTCCGATTCTTTTTCTCCAAAAACCTTTGAGAGGATGGGTTAAAGGAATACCTGAATATGGATCTTGCAAAATTTCTTTCATAATCTTCTTTACTCTATTTCTTGTTTTTTCATCCAATCTTTTCACAGATTTTATAAAAATTTTAGATAAAACCACTTTATAACTCATAGAATTTCATCAATTTCATTTATACTTGCTTTAACAAATTCCCCTTTTTCTATTTCCTCCATTCCCTTTTTTATTCTTTTCATTGATTCTTCATCTAAAACTTCTTCGAGAGTCTCTATTATACTAAGGTTCATTTTTTGGACTTCATATAGCTTTTGAATCAAATCCACTGGGACTCTAACTGTTTTTTCCATGAATCGAAAATTGAAGGACATATTTAAAATTGTGCTTTCTATTCCTGTGCCCGCTTTCCTTTTTTCTTAATTTGATTTTTTAATTGAAAAAATGTTTATTCATAAAGTATCTTCTTCAATTCTTCTGTTGAGAAAATTTTTACTTTATTTTGCTTTTTAAATACTTTTTCATCACTCCATATTCCAGCATTTAAGGACAATGCCAAAGCAAAATATGGAATATCTTTATTATGAGGAGCAATTTCTTTTGCCTTCTCTCTATATTCAACAAATTCTTTAAATGGAATTATAGTAATTTGCTGTCTCATAAATTCAAAAATTTGCCCGAGTTCTTCTTTTGAAAGCTTGCTTCTTTTTGCTATTTCTCCTACATGTTTTCCGATTTCGTAAAATAAATATTCTGGTGCGATAAAATCAAATTTTCTCAAGATATAATTTAGTAAGAAAATATCAAAAGCTTTTCCTTTACTTAGTAAAGCAGAAAATATTCTATTTGCATCTACAACTATCAGCATTTTATCTATAATTTACAAATTTCCTATAAACAGATTCATTAATCTTCTCACTCAATTCTTTAACATCTTTTTCATTTAATTGGCTTTTGGAAACCAATTTTTTAAGAGATAGTAACTTCTCCAACTCAGATTTAATCAATCTATTTATTGCTATTGAAATCGATGTCTCTGAAATATTTTTTATCTCCTCTTCTATTTCCTTTGGAATCTCAATTTTTATCTCAACCATTATAAGTAATCTCAATATGTATTTAAATAATTACGCTTTTCTGCCCTCCTGCTTCCTCTTCCTTTTTTTCTTAATTTGATTTTTTAATCGAAAAAATGTTTATTCATATAGTATCTTCTTCAATTCTTCTGTTGAGAAAATTTTTACTTTATTTTGCTTTTTAAATACTTTTTCATCACTCCATATTCCAGCATTTAAGGACAATGCCAAAGCAAAATATGGAATATCTTTATTATGAGGAGCAATTTCTTTTGCTTTATTCAACCACATCTCATAGTCTGTTTTTGAAATTGTCTCAACTTTCCTTTGTAAAAGAGATACAAGGAATAGAAAAATTGTTTAATCTATTTTCGAAAATTCCATTATTTTTTCTTTTTCCTTAAATAATTCTTCAAAAACATAATCTGGAGAAATAAGTTTATAGCCAAGATAGGGTAATCTTTCTATTAATTCTCTTCTTAAGCTATCTTTCTTAAAAAACGAGAAGAGAATGCTTGCATCTACTATCAAAATTTTGGGAAATTTCATTTAATTCCATGTCTTTCTGCGATTCTTTCCTTTATTTTATCGGATAGCTTCATTATTTGTTCATCATTTAATTCACTATTCTCCAACAATTGATCAGCTATCTTAAATAGCAGTCTCTCGCTTATTTTATCTTTCAAGGCTTCATATACAATCCTATTTACTTCCTTTTCTCCCAATTTTTTTATTTCTTCCTCCAGCTCTTTCGGAATTTCAATTCTTATTTCAGCCATTATAAGTAATCTCAATATGTATTTAAATAATTACGCTTTTCTGCTCTCCTGCTCCCGCCTTCCTCTTCTTTTTTCTTAATTTGGTTTGTATGCGTTTTTCCTCAGCAAAATAGAATAGATGACTATTTTATCACTTTCTATTTCAAACAAAATTCTGAATTTACCCATCCTGCCTAAACTACCTTAATGTTATTTTAATCTATAAAAATATTATCTCCACATCTTTTATTTTCTCAAAATCACTATCCATTGTCACAATTTTTAGTTTATTTGATTTAGCCAATAAATAATGATATGAATCATCAAAATCAAGATTCATCTCTTCCACTATTTTTGGTAAATTCTTATACAGATCTATATCAAGTGCTAATAAATCTATATTTGGTAGGATATCTTCGATAAACTTACCAAAATAGTCGAGTTTACCCAATTTGAATAGAATAACACCGATTGAATGCAAAGAAAAATCGGATATCTTCAATTTTCCGATATTTTCTCGCAGAAATCTTTTACATTTTTCTTTTTTCTCCTGCTGGAGCATTATTTCCAAAAATATGTTTGTATCTATTAAAAACACTATCTCCACTCCATTGATTTATGCTGTAATTCTACCGATGCATATTTATTTTTAATATCCTTTAGCCCTCCCTCCCAACTGAAGCTGAAACTTTTCCTAATTTTTTTCTCATTTTCGATTTTCTTCTTTATTTCTTTCCACATTTCTATCGGAATTATTACCTTCTTCTTTTTTCCTTTCTCATCGTAAATATATTCTATCTTCATATTTTATGAATATTTTCAGATTATTATATTTTACTTCTTCCCGCACTTGCCCATTTTCAGCGACTTCCAAATTCTTTAACTACTTCCCCGTGAGATAAATAATTCCCATCCTTCTTTCTCTTTTCATATTCTTCTATTTCCTTTAACTTCTTAGCAAATTTTTTGTGAATAACAACCTCAAAAATTTAATTCACAAAATTTCTATCCATGCCAATTGTAGTAATTCCTTCCTTACCCTGCTTTTAAGCTGGAAGAATACAAATATTTTTATATAACAAGCAGATATAGAGAGGTGAAAATATGGAAGGAGTAGTAAAAAAATGGATAAATAAAAAGGGATATGGGTTTATAGGAGTAGATGGGCAGGAAGATGTATTTGTGCATCATTCTGATGTAAAGAAGGAAGGATTTGTTGTGCTGAGAGAAGGACAAAAGGTAAAGTTTGATTTGGTAAATACAAATAAGGGAAAAAGAGCAAAGAATGTTGAATTAATTGAATGATCCTTTCTGATAGGGATATAAAAGAGCATATTTTAAAAGGAGAGCTTGAAATCAATCCATTTGAAGAGAAAAATTTAACTCCAAATGGATATGATTTAACTATAGATGAGATTTTTATAAATGGAAAAAAGGAAAAGAAAGCAATAATAAAGCCATTAACTTGGTTTGCAATATCAACAAAAGAATATATAAAATTGAAAAATCTGAGTGCGCAGCTATGGATAAGATCAACATATGCAAGAAAAGGAATTTTTGCATCTTTTGGAAAAGTAGATGCGGGATTTGAAGGATGCCTAACTATAAGCTGTTTCAATGCATATCAGGAAATTGAATTAGGCGAGGGAGATAAATTCTGCCAGATTGTCTTTGAAAAAATTTCATCAAAGCCAGAAAAATATTATAACGGGAAATATAAAGGGCAGAGAGAAATAAAGATTTAATTTTAGCCAATTTTATGTATTTTTTCTATCAGATGCAGGACATATTTCCAGAATTTTTCAACACTGCTTATTTGAACAAATTCATCAGGGCTGTGAGGATGCTCTATCTGTGGTCCAATCGATATTATTTCATTTATTCCTGTTATTTTCCCTATTATACCTGTTTCAAGCCCCGCATGAATCGCTTTTTTCTCTGGCTCTTTTCCATACAGCTCATAAAATGCCTCGCTTGCCATCTTCAAAAGCTTTGATTCAAGATTTGGCTTCCATCCAGGATATTTGCTTCCTTCTTCCACTTTTGCTCCCGCAAGCTGGGCGATGCATCTTATGCTTTGCATAACTCCATCAAGGGCAGAATCAATTGAGCTCCTAGAGCTAATAACTATTTTAAGCTCCTCTTCCATTCTTACTGTTGCAAGATTTGTTGATGTTTCAACAAGCCCCTTTACATCCTGACTCATTGAAATTATTCCATGGGGAAGGGCAAGAAGTAAATTCAAAATTTTCCTGCTTGCTCTTTTATCCAAAACTCTGCTCATCTCGCATTTCTCAACAACTATTTCAATGCTCTTTTCCTGTGGATACTCTCCAGTAAAAATATTTTTCATTTCCTCAGCCTTCTTTTTAATTTCCTCTATGCTTTTTTCTGTGATTATTTCTGCAAATGCCTCTCTTGGAATTGCATTGTGCTTATCCCCTCCTTCAATCTTTCCTATCCTTCCATCAAGCTCATATAATATTCTTGCAAGAAGTTTTATTGAATTTGCTCTTCCCTTATCTATTTCAATTCCAGAATGCCCTCCTTTTAGCCCTTTAACCACTATTCTTACTCCTTCCCCTCTTTTATTTAAATATCTAACTTTCATTGATATTGTTGAATTTCCTCCTCCCGCACAACCTATATAAATAACTCCAAAGTCCTCGCTATCAAGATTTATTAAATATTTTCCTTTTATAAATCCCTTTTCAAGAGCAAATGCTCCAGTTAGTCCGCTTTCTTCATCAACAGTAAAAAGAAATTCAATTGGCAAATTTTTTTCCATCAATGCAAGAGATATTGCAATTCCAATTCCATTATCAGCTCCAAGAGTTGTTCCTCTTGCCCTTACATAATCTCCATCTATATATGGCTTTATTCCATCTTTTAAAAAATCATGCACAACATCCTTATTTTTCTCGCAAACCATATCCATATGGCATTGAAATGTTATCTTTGCCTCTCCTTTCCTTGCAACAACATTTCCAACCCTATCCCTGCTAACCTCATAACCATAATTCCTTGCAACTTCCATTATATAATTTGCAATCCTCTCCTCATTTTTGGAGCAACGAGGAATTTTACATATCTCCTCAAAATATTTCCATACTTCTTTTGGCTCAATATTTTCAAGCATAAGGATAATCAAAAATTAATATAAATCTATTTCCCGAGCACATCGATAGCATGCAACTCACTCGTAATCATGTAAAAATCATAAACATTTCCCTTTTCCCCTGCAACAGCAGAGCCAACCGGCAAGCAACCAAGATAAAAATAGGAAAGAGGGTCCGCAACAAGCCAGTAGCCAAATTCATCTTCAAAAATTGCATAGGTAAGATTTGCAGAATAGTATGCATCAATGCATTCGAGCAAGCTCAGATTTTTTCCTATATAAATTGAGGAAAAAGCATGATTGTCAGTTAAATAAATTCTTGCATTTCCTCCAATTGCAGAAATAAGAGCTGAGATAAGCATTGCAAATTCCTCACAATCCCCTCCATTAAAAATTGCATAGCTTGGCTTATTCCACTCATCCTTCTCTTCTTTTTTATATTCAACATTTTCATATACCCAGTCAAAAATTGCACATATCTTTGCAATATTATATGAAGAACCATATTTTGATGTTATTTCATTTGCCTTTGATTTAATAATTGGATCAAAAGGATTTACAAGCTCATTTATTTTATCAAAATATCTAAAATAGTTTTTATAAAATTTGTGCTCTTTCTTGCTTTCAAAACCTTTCACTTCAATATATTTTTCTTCCTTCAAATATTTTAAACCATGGTCATACCATTTCCTTCCCTTCCCCGCCATGAAATATACTCCTAACTTATAGCTATGATTTCCTTCCTCAGGGCAAAGAAATGAAAAAATAAATGATTTGTTTTCTCCCCTCAAAATTTCCTTCCCATGCTCATATTTACTTATTTGCTCTCTCCCATTGATCTTTATTGCAAAACCATAAACAAAAATATCGCTTTCCCCTGTATTATTGATGTATATCTTAAAAGCGCATCTGCTCAAGGAATAGGCAGGAGATATTTTCCAAGTAACTTCATAACTTGCGGAATATGCCAAAAAAGAACTTTGAGGGGGCTTCTCCTCAAAACTCACAAAATATGGAAGGGGCGGAAGCAAATCCTCCTCTTTAAACCCCTCTCTCTCAAATGCAAATAAACAACCACATAACATAAAAGCCAAAATAATCGCAAAAAACCTCATATAAAAATAAAAAGGGGAAGAGATCAGCTCACGCCCAGCACAAATGGGCCGAGCACAAAGCCACTTGCTGTTCTTACTGCTCCTCCTGCATTTACCTTAATTGTTGTCTTTCCAAATCCAAGGACTAATCCACTGCTTATTGTTGTGCTTGCTCCTGGTGCAAGTGTTGGTATTGTTCCTTCCGCATGCTTTCCTAATATTATAAGCCCTCCTTCTAAGTCAATGCTCCATGCAACATTGTTTGCTGGAATTGTTCCAACATTGCTGACTGTTGCCTTAACTCCAAATCCACCAGATACGGCATCGATGTTTATTATAGCTGCTGGAATTGGAGAGAAATAGATGTCTTTGTTGCCATTTCTGTTATCTACCCAGACAATTCCTCTCTTACATATATCAACACAGTTTTCTTCTGCAACAACGCTTCCATCAACATCATTGACTTTTTCTGGCTCTGACCAAGTTGCTCCCCCGTCTTCCGATTTCACTAAGTAGAGGTTTCCTTCTTTTACATATGCAACATATGCGGTTCCACCTATAAAGCGAGCCACTGGATATAACTCATCTACAATAGGTGTTCCCGCAACAATGCTTGTTTCCCATGTTGCCCCATCATCTTTGCTATATGCACATTTTATATTCCAATCTCCATATATATTGTCATTGTTCATGTAGACAATTATAACATTGTTGCCTGATTTAGAAATTGATGGATATCTGCCAAAATCAATGTATTTCTGATACGGAGTATATTCTATGTCTGTTGATTCAGTATCTCCTTCAACTGGTATAATTTTCTTCCAAACAATCTGGTAATTTTTAAGAGATTCATTATAATAGTCCCACGCATAATGGACATTCATGTTTTCTCCCGCCATACTTGGATTATCAGCTGGAGCGGTTAATAGACGAGTTTGAGCATCAAATGTTCCTTCTCCGCTAGTAGGCTCTCCATTCTCAAAACCAGTTATCATCTGTTCCGGGCAGGCTGGAATATCATATGTGCCATATATGAAATGGTAAATGTACATAGCAGCGGGTCCATGAATATCGTAATATTGCCCTTCCAAATAGGTAGTATCTGCAACACATGCATCAATCGGGTCAGGTGTTTCCCTTGTCCAGTAGTAAATACTAATTGAGCCTATGTCTGTTATGTCAGGTATTGTATAAAACCCCATATGGAGATTTGTTTCGTCAAAATAGATGCCAAACAATCCTTTGTATACCTTGCAATCCTGCCATGAGATATCAGAATAGGTGCGTATTTCCCCTATATTTGTTGCATATCCAGTCCAGGTAGAGCCGTCAGAGGAATAAGCCCAACCTATTTCGCAGTTCATAAGAGCTCTTTCTTGAGTCCATGTTACAACTATATGCCCCGCATCATCTGTTGTAACCGCTGGCATGTAGTCATCATACTCAGAGCCTTCACTTACTAAAAAATTTCCACTGCTCAAAGTTGTGCCTTTACTTGTTGTTCCAAGTTTTATGATTTCAACTTTCTCCTCCTTGACATCCTTTGGTATAAAAGATATTTTTTCCGAAATGCTCTTTTCCTTCGTTGTTGCACTGAGCGATGGTATAAAAGAGTTAGCTATCAGTACTGCCATCACTATTCCCGCCAATATCATTATTTTCTTTCCTTTCATTTTTCAGCCTCCAAATAATAATACAAAAGTATTTTAAATAATTATCGGGTTGATTTTAAAATAGCAAGGTAATAAAATAAAAAGGGGAAGAGATCAGCTCACGCCCAGCACAAACGGGCCGAGCACAAAGCCACTTGCTGTCTTTCCTGTTCCTCCTGCATTTACCTTAATTGTTGTCTTTCCAAATCCAAGGACTAATCCACTGCTTATTGTTGTGCTTTCTCCTGGTGCAAGTGTTGGTATTGTTCCTTCCGCATGCTTTCCTAATATTATAAGCCCTCCTTCTAAGTCAATGCTCCATGCAACATTGTTTGCTGGAATTGTTCCAACATTGCTGACTGTTGCTTTAACTCCAAATCCACCAGATACGGCATCGATGTTTATTATAGCTGCTGGTGTTGGAGAGAAGTAAATATCTTTCTTTCCATTTCTTGTATCTGTCCATACTATTCCAAGGTCATTTATATCAACTGTTCCTGGCTCCATTGCAACTGTTCCATCAACATCATTTATTTTCTTTTCTTCTCCAAATGTTGCTCCTCCGTCTTCTGATTCAACAAGATATAGATTTCCATCTCTTACATATGCAATTGATATTTTATTTCCACTTACCCAAACCGCTGGATATTTCTCATCCATCAATGGCTTTCCAATGGTTGTAAATTGCCACTGATATGGCTCATATTCTGGTGTTGTTGGATTTGTAATTGCACATATAATATTCCAGTCTCCATATATATTCTCATTGTTCATATAAACTACCACAATTTTGTCACCCGCAGCAACATCAGGGTCTGTTCCCTTCGCAATTATACCCTGCCATGGCCATACTTCTACATCCGCATATTTATCCATTCCACCAGGTCCTCCTCCCTGAGTTGTAAGCAATGGATTAACGGATGCAACGGTGGATTTGTATATTATTTCATATTCCTTTGTATCCTCATTGTAATGCTCTATAACAAAGCATACTTTTGTTGTTCCTGTTGCCATTTCTGGTTTATATGCGGGTGCAGTCTTTGTTACTGATTGAGCATCGTAGTAGAAACCAGCAACCCATCCTGAATGCAAATCACCCGGTTGATAAATTTCATCTGTTGCCTTGTCGTGATAGGAATAAAGCAATTCAAGTGTTTTTGTTATTCCTCCGCTATCCGCAGTGCATAAATAGAGGAACCATTCCGCAACAACTCCCGCTGCACAATGCTCATATCCAGCTGCTCCTACCCCAGATACTCCCCACCATACTGCGGATGTTGCGGTTGCAATATCTCCAGGTATCCATGCATGCTCCATATTATACATTTCTGCCATCGGGTCAATCATTGCAAGGAAAAATTCATCCGCTGTTGGA
This sequence comes from Thermoplasmatales archaeon, assembly GCA_014361195.1. Taxonomy (NCBI): domain Archaea; kingdom Methanobacteriati; phylum Thermoplasmatota; class Thermoplasmata; order Thermoplasmatales; species Thermoplasmatales archaeon. The sequence continues at coordinate 208,816 of JACIWA010000001.1, forward strand.
GAATATTTTATGTCGGGGCTTTGTAGCAACCCAGAGCCAGATGGGAATTCAACAGAATTGAATAGAAAAGCTGCATTCCATGTATTTCCCATATCAGCAGAATATGCAACCTGTATTCCCTGTTCCATTGCACTTATTTCCTTTTCGTATGCAACTACAAGTGTTGAACCCTTTCTTGTTATCTTTGGGTGCATGTCATCTCCATCTGGGTTGTCTGAAGATATGAGAATGTTTCCTGTGCTTACTGTTGGTAATGGTTTATGTATTGCTTTTATTTCCTTATATATTGTTTTTGTTTCCGAAATGCTCTTTTCCTTCGTTGTTGCACTGAGCGGTGGTATAAAAGAGTTAGCTATCAGTACTGCCATCACTATTCCCGCCAATATCATTATTTTCTTTCCTTTCATTTTTCAGCCTCCAAATAATAATACAAAAGTATTTTAAATAATTATCGGTTGGTAAATGAGATTAAAAATAAAAGTTATTCCAAATGCAAGAAAAAATGAGGTTTTGCAGGAAGGAGAAATTTTAAAAATTAAAGTTATAGCTCCCGCAAATGAGGAAGTCAAACAGAGAAGTTATTGAATCACCTGCAAATTCAAAAACAAATAAGGATAATAAAAGGGGAAAAATTGAGAGAAAATAGTTTAAATTGATTTATAGCATTGGCATTTTTATTCCAAACTTTTTTGCCATTTCTATTGCTTTTTCATAGCCAGCGTCCGCATGCCTTACGACTCCTAGGCCAGGGTCAGTTTTGAAAACTCTTTTTATCCTTTCATCACTCTCCCTGCTCCCATCACATATCACAATCATTCCCGCATGAGTGGATAGGCCAATTCCTACACCCCCTCCATTATGTATTGCAACGCTATCCGCCCCCGCACAGCAGTTGAGCAATGCATTAAGCAATGGCCAGTCCGCAATTGCATCGCTTCCATCCTTCATTTTTTCTGTTTCCCTATTAGGAGATGCAACGCTACCCGCATCAAGATGGTCGCGAGAAATTCCAATTGGACCAATTACTTCTTCCCTTACAAGCCTATTGATTTCGAGAGCAAACTTATCTCTTTCACCATATCCAAGCCAGCATACTCTTGCGGGCAGGCCTTCCCATGGGAGATTTTCCTCCGCTTTCCTAATCCAATTTTTTAATATTTCATTTTCTGGAAAAATTTTCATCACAAGCTCATCAGTTATCAGTATATCATTTTCATTGCCAGTTAAAGAAATCCATCTGAATGGCCCTCTCCCCTCACAAAACATCGGACGAATATACTCAACAACAAATCCAGGATAGCTAAAGGCATCTTTTAAACCCGCTTCATATGCCTGCCCTCTGAGATTATTTCCATAATCAAAAACAATCGAACCATTTTTCTTGAAGTCAAGCATTGCCTTGCAGTGCTCCGCCATTGATTTCATGGAAAGCTCTATGTATTTCTTCGGATTTTCCCTTCTCAATTCAAATGCCTCTTCTAAATTACCCCCGTAATATCCTTTTGGAACATATCCATTCAAAGCATCATGTGCAGAAGTTTGATCAGTAACAACATCAGGCTTTATTCCCCGCCTAACAAGCTCAGGATGAACATCAGCACAATTGCCGAGTAATGCAACAGAAACAGCTTCTTTATCTTCCCTAGCACTCTTTACAATTTCAATCGCCTCATCAATATCATCTGTCTTAACATCGCAGTATCCCGCCTTTATTCTCCTTTCAATCCTCTTCTCATCGCACTCCACAACAAGAGCAACCCCTCCATTCATTTTTATTGCAAGAGGTTGCGCTCCCCCCATCCCGCCGAGCCCTCCAGTGAGGACAACCTTACCATTGAGAGAGCCATTGAAATGCTTTTTTGCACATGCTGAAAATGTTTCATATGTTCCTTGAATTATTCCCTGTGTGCCTATGTAGCACCAGGAGCCAGCGGTCATTTGCCCGTACATTATCAGCCCGAGTTGCTCAAGCTCATAGAATTTTTCCCAGTTGCTCCATTTTGGCACAATATTTGAATTTGCTATAAGGACGAGTGGGCTTTCTTTCCTTGTTTCAAAAATTGCTACTGGCTTACCTGATTGAATAAGCAATGTCTCATCTTCTTCAATTTCTTTTAAACTCTCAACAATTTTATGATAGCATTCCCAGTTCCTCGCTACTTTTCCAGAGCCACCATAAACAATTAGCTTATCTGGAATTTCAGCATTTTCAAGATTATTTTCAAGCATCCTCAGCAATCCTTCCTGCCTCCATCCCTTGCATCTCAAAATTTTTCCTCTTTTAGCTTTTATCTGCATAAAAATAAAAAAGAAATTATATAAAAGCTTATTTACCTTCGTGAAATGCACAAAATGCAAAAATAAAGCAATAACATTCATAAGATATAATGGCACATATCTATGTGAAGGGCATTTCATTGAATTTTTTGAAAGGAGGGTTAAAAAGGAAATAAGGAAGCAGGGTCTGCCAGAAGGAAGAATTGCGGTTGCTCTATCTGGAGGAAAGGATAGCAGTGTTGCATGCTATATTCTTTGGAAAATAATAGGGAAGCACAGGAAAAGGGAATTGCATGCAATAAGTGTTGATGAAGGAATAAAAGGATATAGAGATAAAACATTAAAAATTGCAAAAAAATTATGCAATGAATTAAGCATACCTCATCACATCATCTCTTTTAAAGAAGAAATTGGATTTGATTTGGATGAAATAAGCAGAAGGAGAAATGAATTGGGGGAATGCACATATTGCGGTGTTTTCAGGAGATATTGCCTTAACAAAAAAGCAATTGAAATAGATGCAAAAGCAATTGCAACTGGCCATAATTTAGATGATATATCTCAAACAATACTGATGAATTTTGTAAGAAATGATTTGGAAAGAATGGCAAGGATGGCTCCTCATAAAAAAGTCCAGCCTGGATATGTTCCAAGGATCATTCCTCTCATAGAAATTCCTGAAAAAGAAATAGCTTTATATGCATTTTTGAATGGAATTGAAATAAGCGAACACGAATGCCCCTACGCAATAAGAGCAATGCGAGCTAGATATCGCAACATAATAATGCAACTCGAGACAAATCACCCTGGCACAAGGCACAGCATATTGAAAAGCTACTATGAAATTGAGCCATTCCTTTCAGAAAAATATAAGCCAGCAAAACTTAAAAAATGCAAGATATGCTCAATTCCCTCCTCACAGGAAATTTGCATGGTGTGCCAGCTAAAAGAGAAATTATTAAAAATTAAAAACTAAATAAAATTTAAAGAAAAAGGGAAGAGGGTTTAGGATTTATTATGGTTACGCTTATTCTATCTTCCGCTGTCTGGCCACTGCTATCATATGCAATCACTTTTATCTCATGCATTCCTATTGCTCTTTCATCCCATGTCCATGAATATGGTGCACTTGTATCTGTGGATTTAAGAACATTATCAATATAGAATTCTACTTTTGCAACGCCTATAGTTGAGCTTGCAGTTGCTTCAATTGTTATTCCTCCTATTATTACTGGCATTGGCAATGGAATTATTTCTCTATCAAAGATATACAATGCATTTCTTGGTTTAACTATGCTCACTGTTGGTGGGGTTGGTGCTGTTATTGTGAATGTTCCATCACTTGTATCACTTGCCTTATTTCCAGCAATATCTTTTGCAATTATTTTAATCATGTAGTTGCTTCCATATGGTAAGCCAGCGGTATTCCAATTGTATGAACCAGTATTTGGAATATTGCTTGCTATTAAATTCCAGGTTAAGCCTGCATCAGCGCTATATAGCAAATCAATGCTTGCAACTCCTATATTATCGCTTGCTGTCCATCTTATTGTTATTGTTCCTCCTAATACCTCGCCACCATTTGGATATATTACTTTAACTGTTGGCGCTGTTTTATCTATCTTAAAGACAGTTATCTTTGCTGGTGTTTCAACTATTCCAGAATTGCTTATTGAATAATATTCTATTGTATGTGTTCCCTCTGATGTAAATGTAAATGGTCCAACATAATTCTGCCATGCTCCTCCATCAATGCGATAATATGTTTCTTTAACTCCGCATATGTAAGCAACGCCTACCAGGTTAATCTGCACATTGCTTACATACCATCCATTTTCACCCATTATTCCATCTATTGTGCAAGTTGTTATTGGCATTGAATATGCAATTCCAAAGCTGCAGGATTTAACTGGCTCCTCATTTCCAGGAATATCAACTGAATAGTATTCAACTGTGTAAAGCCCTTCTGTTGAAACATGTATTAAACCAGTATAAATTTGCCATTCTCCTCCATTTATTCTATATCTTGTATATGCAACTCCTTGTGGATCTGTTGCATACAGATAAATTGTAACTGGTCCAATATACCATCCATTTGTTCCAAGTGGTCCAAGGCATGAGCAAGTTGTTACTGGTGGCTCATTGTTAAACGCACAAATTGTATCCGGAATTGCTGGTGCATCTTCATAGTTTCCTAAATTATCCTTAGCTCTTGTATAGAATTGATAATATCCATTGCCTGCTGGGAAGTTAAACACCCATTGCCATGGTGGAATATTATCTGTTCCAAATAATGTCCATGCTCCCCATGTTGAATTATCCTCAGAATAGCGATACCAGAGCTCAACACTTCCTACACCGCATCCATCATCGCTTGCGGTGGCGGTAATTGTTAAGATCGTTGTCTGCCAGTATGGTGAAATTGGATTTGCATTGCTTGTTGGCTTTGTATCATCAACATTAACAACTTTTGATTTTTCTGTTTCAATGTTTCCTAAATTATCAATGCTATAGTAATAAATTGTATGTTCTCCTTCTCCTGTAATTGTAAATGGCTCAACATATTCTGTCCAATCCCCATCATCAATCTTGTAATATGTTATATATACTCCACTTCCTTCATCTGTTGCAGATAAAGTTATTGGAGTAGATGAAGTTATCCAATAATCCTCGTAGGAAGGTTCTCCAATTGTTAATGTTGTTTCTGGTGGAGTATCATCAACATTAACAACTTTTGATTTTTCTGTTTCAATGTTTCCTAAATTATCAATGCTATAGTAATAAATTGTATGTTCTCCTTCTCCTGTAATTGTAAATGGCTCAACATATTCTGTCCAATCCCCATCATCAATCTTGTAATATGTTATATATACTCCACTTCCTTCATCTGTTGCAGATAAAGTTATTGGAGTAGATGAAGTTATCCAATAATCCTCGTAGGAAGGTTCTCCAATTGTTAATGTTGTTTCTGGTGGAGTATCATCAACATAAACAACTATTGATTTTTCTGTTTCAGTGTTTCCTAAATTATCAATGCTATAGTAATAAATTGTATGCATTCCTTCTGTTGTAATTGTAAATGGCTCAACATATTCTGTCCAATCCCCATCATCAATCTTGTAATATGTTATATATACTCCACTTCCTTCATCTGTTGCAGATAAAGTTATTGGAGTAGATGAAGTTATCCAATAATCCTCGTAGGAAGGTTCTCCAATTGTTAATGTTGTTTCTGGTGGAGTATCATCAACATTAACAACTTTTGATTTTTCTTCTTCTTCACATCCTGACTTATCTATGCTGTAATAATAAATTGTATGTTCTCCTTCTTCTGTAATTGTAAATGGAGTGGTATATTCTTGCCATGAGCCAGTATCAATCCTGTAATATGTCTTATCTACTCCACTTCCTTCATCTGTTGCAGATAAAGTTATTTGAGTAGATGAAGTTATCCAATAATCCTCGTAGGAAGGTTCTCCAATTGTTAATGTTGTTTCTGGTGGAATGCTTCCGGTGGGTGTTTCCCACCATGGATAGAAATCAACATTATCACTTACATTATCTCCTTGCCCATCTGGATTTAAAGTTGGATGATATGGTCCAGTTGCATGGCCCCAGTAATTGTAGGTTGCATCGACCTCTACAGCTCCGACCTGCTTTAGGCCATAGGTGTTGCCCGATATGCTGTTGTAATTGGCTACCACGACACTCGTGTCATTAGTGAGATAACCGACATGTATGCCATAGTAGTTACCGGTGAGTGTGTTGCCCGTTATGGTGGCTTCTGTGCCAGGCTCATAGTAGTCGGTCACGAGAATGCCCGCGGACTTGGAACCGTCTGAGGCTACGCCCTTGCAATTCGTGATGGTGTTGCCGGTGATAGTAGCCTTGGCACCCCCACCAATTTCAATGCCGTAGTCCAGCCAGTCGCCCTCGCCCTTGCCGATGTAGGTGTTTCCAGTAAACTCTGCATTGGTAACACCGCTACCAAACGCCATTATCCCAATGCGTTGGATATTGGTAAGGGTATTGTTGCTTACCACCATGTTGTAATTGCCCATGACCACTATACCCCAACCGACATATTGCGAGTAGCCGATATTCTTGATGATGTTGTTATGAATGGTGCCGCTGCCCTTGGAACGGATAGCCTGACTAACATTCTTGCCTTCTCCATCCAGGGTCACATTGCTCAGGTTGAATTCCTTTCCATCCTGTACCAGGAACCATCCACGGGCGTCACCGGTTCCACCGGTATCCTGTGCCGGCTTGATAATAGTGGTTTCCTTGTTTTCACCAATGATGGTCAGGTTCTTGCTGATAACGATCTGCCCCACTTCTACGTAAGTCCCCGCCGACACATAGATGGTGTCGCCTGCGCTGGCGAAGTCAATGGCAGGCTGGATGGCTTCAAAGTGGTTGTTGGACAGATCCCAACCTACTGGTTTGTACATCCAGATGTTGCAGTCACCACGCTCTGTCCCATTCTTCATCGAGGTGAAGAACAGCACCATACTCGATGGCGTTACCGCCTCGGGATAAAAGTCCCACCACTTGTTTGAGCCATAGCTTCCTGCAGTAACATATACAGGATCGGACCAGCTAGATAGATCCGTCGAGGAAATAGTCATCAACCATTGGTGATCCTGCGCAAGAATGTAGGGAGCAAAGAACAGCCGCCAGGTTTCGCCATCTTTTACCAAGACTGGATCGTAGTCATCATTGGGTGTATCAATGACCAGTGTGCTCGACCACGTCTGACCATCCGACGAGGTTGCCAGGTAAATGCTCAGCGGCGGCCCGGCGCCGTACACCACGCGGAAAGTGCCATCTGCCTCCTGTAAAGCCCGTGGCGTGTAGGTATAGTCCAACGGATCGCCCACCAGCACTGGCAATGACCAACTAACCCCGTCATAGTAGCGCGCATGGATTCCTTTGTTGCTGTAGTCCATGTAAAAGACCCAGATCTTGCCATCGTTATCTACCAAAGCATCCATGTGGTTGTCAATGGTGGTACCCGTGAAGGCCGCCGTTGGGCCCTCCCAGGTGAGACCATTGTCCTCGGAGATGAAATAGTAGATACCTACCCCGTTCGCCGCATAGAAAACCCAGATTTTGCCACTGCTGTCCTGCAAGGCAGCAGGGGTGAACGCACCATGTGAACCCAGCGCTCCATCTGGAATCGAAGGCAAGCATCCCTCGCTCCAGGTCGTCCCGTTGTCGGTGGATTTGACGTAGCAGATGTCATATTTGTCCGTGTCCGGATCGGAAGGCGCGGGAGAAGTTCTGCCTCTGGCAAAGAACACCCACCACGTCCCATCCGCGGCCTTTAAGAAGCTCGGGTTGCGGTCATGGTAGGCACTGGTGGTAAGCTGGGCAGCCTGGCTCACCTCAATGGTGTTGCCAGTGTCTGCTCTTGCTTCTTTTACACAGCTCAAAGCTATCACTAACCCAACCAAAATCAGCCCATATATTACATATTTTCTTTTCATTTTTTCTGCCTCCTTTTGATAAAGATCAATATTTTAGAGATATATAAAGACAGCGATGAAAAGACCTTATTTAAATTTTCTATTTTCGAGCAATTTCAAAAATAAAAAGTTTTTAAACTTTTATCGCATTAAAATGGATGATTATTGCGGAATTTGCAATATTTCCAACATCTGAAGGTATATCAGTGAGCAAATATGTTAAAAGAGCAATAGAGGAGATAGAAAAAAGAGGACTTAAGCATGAAACTGGAGCAATGGCAACAACAATAGAAGCAAAAAATATTGATGAAATTTTTGAAGTAGTAAAGAGATCTTATGAAGCAATTGTTGAAATGGGAGCAAGAAGAATACACATAGATTTGAGAATCGACCATCGCCTTGATAAGGATGCAACAATTGAATCAAAGAAAAGGGCGATAAAATGATATGGACGGAGAAATACAGACCAAACAGGCTCGATGAAATAGTCGGGCAGGAAAATATAGTAAAGAGCTTGAAAGCATATGTAGCAAGCGGTAGCATACCCCATTTGCTTTTTGCTGGGCCTGCGGGAACAGGGAAAACAACCTGTGCAATTGCAATTGCCAGGGAATTATATGGTGAGAGATGGAGAGAAAATTTTGCGGAGCTGAATGCAAGCGATGAGCGTGGTTTGGAAGTTGTAAGAAGCAGAATAAAAAATTTTGCAAGAACAGCTCCAATAAGCAATGCCCCCTTCAAAATAATTTTCCTGGATGAGGCAGATGCTCTCACTCCTGATGCACAAGCTGCGTTGAGGAGAATAATGGAAAGATATACCGCTACTTGTAGATTTATTCTCTCCTGCAATTATAGCAGTAAAATTATAGAGCCAATTCAGTCAAGGTGTGTTGTTTTCAGATTCTCTACTATAAAAGGAGAGGATATGGAAAAATATATAAGGAAAATAGCGGAAAAAGAAGGTATTGAAATTGAGCCAGATGGAATGGCATCCCTTATATATGTTGCAAATGGAGATATGAGAAAGGCAATAAATATATTGCAGGTTGCTTCAAATGTATCAAAAGAGATAAATTCAGATATAATATACAGGGTTACATCTGTTCTTAGGCCGGAAAGTGCTCGCGAGTTATTGGAAATTGCTCTCATTAAAAAAGATTTTTTGATGGCAAGAGAAAAGCTAGATAAGATGTTTATGGAAGATGGATTATCTGGTGAAGATATAGTAAAAGGACTTCATTCCGCAATATTTGATCTTCCAATAAATGAAAGGCTTAAAGCAGAGCTGATTGATAGAATTGGAGAAGTGGAATTCAGGATTGTTGAAGGAAGTAATGAAAGAATTCAGCTAGAAGCATTTATTGCATACCTTGTTTCAATTGTGAGAAAATGAAGCTAACAGATGAAATTTTAGAAGAGTTAAAGAAATACAAAAAGTATTGGTGGAAAGATGACATAAATTTTGAGGAAATAAAAAAAGATCCTTATAAGCTCCTCATCTTTACAATTCTTTCTCAGAACACTTCTTCAGAAAATACAAGAAGAGCATTCATAAGTTTAAGTAAAAAATTTGATTTAATGCCAAGCATATTAGCAAATGCAAGCAAAAATGAGATTGCATCCGCACTAAAGCGAGGGGGCCTCCACAGGGTGAAGGCGGGCAGAATTAAAGAAGCATCTCGCTACATATGCGAGAAATGGAATGGAGTGATGGACTGGGTTTATAATTTGCCAAAGGAAAAACTAAGGGAGGAGCTCTTAAAAATACCTGGAGTAGGAGAAAAAACAGCGGATGTTATAGTCTCTTCAATATATGGGTATGAAAATGCATTTGTTGTAGATACTCATATGAGAAGGATTGCAATAAGATTGGGGCTTGCTGATGAAAGCTCTAGCTATAAAGAGATACAGGAGAAATTGAAGAATATTTTTCCTTGGGAAAAAATTGAAAATAAAGAAGAAGTTGCTGCTCTTTTCTGGCTTATGGCAAAATATACATGCAATGCAAAAAAGCCAAAATGCAATGAATGCCCTCTTGCAAAATTTTGCAAGCGTTAATTTTTAATATCCTTTATCCATTCATTAGACATGAAGAAGATAATTATTGCGGGGATAATAGGACTGTTTTTAGTAAGCGGTGTAATGAGTGCAACTCTCGCAGGATACAAAGATATAAAAACAAAAACAAGCAATTCAATAGAAAAAACATTTTACTTTTCTGAACCAGAAATTTCCAGAGATGGAAAATACCTGGTTGTTTCAGGCAATGGAATGAATTCTTTTATGATGGAAGGCTACCCAATTTTGCCATATAAAACTGAAATATTTAAATTCCCAGCTGGAACAAAGATAAATGTGGAATTTTCAACGGGAAATATAAATAAGATAAAAATTGATAACAAGGTAAAGCCATATCCATTTTTCACAAAAGCTTTAACAACTGGAAGAATTTTAATTGAAGAAGGAGATATATACAGTGAAGAAAGATTTCCAGATAATTTTGTTGATTATAGAATTCTTGCAGGAATTTACAATGGAGAGAGATGCTTAATTCTCTCTGTTTTCTTACACCCATACATTTATGAAATTAATGAAAATTCAATCATATATACTGATAAGATAAATCTTAGGATATCTTATGATGGAAATCCATTGCCAGCAGAAACATCAACATATGATTTTCTAATAATTTCTCCTGATGCTTGGCTTGATGAGTTAAGCACCTTTAAGCAACACAAGGAAAGCAAGGGAATAAAAACAATAGTAGTAGGGTTAAGTGAAGTTTATGCTCATCCATCCGCTGTGCATGGAAGAGATGATGCAGAAAAAGTGAAGTATTTCATAAAGAATGCAATTGAAGAATGGGGAATAAAATATGTAATGCTTGTTGGAGGAAGGCAGGGAGGAATATTCAATGAAAGATGGCTTATGCCAGTAAGATATACAAATCTTGATGATAGAAGTGGATGGGAAACTGGTTATTTAAGCGACTTATATTTTGCAGATATATATAAATATGAAAATGGCTCGATCGCTTTTGAGGACTGGGATAGCAATGGAAATGGAATATATGCGGAATGGAAGGGAATGAAAAAAGACAAGCTTGATTTGGTGCCTGATGTGTATGTTGGCAGGCTTGCTTGCAGAAGTAAAATGGAGCTAAAAATTGTTATTGAAAAAATAATTAAATATGAATCTGAAAATCAAGCGGGCAAGGAATGGTTCAAAAAGATGGTTGTTGTTGCGGGTGATACATTTCCATATGAGACCGATCCATATTTTGATGGTGAAGTAAGCACAGAAAAAGCTCTAGAATACATGAGTGGTTTTGAAGGATTAAAATTATATACTTCAACTGGCACACTCAGCAAAGCAGATGATATAATTAATGCGGTAAGCAATGGATGTGGCTTCCTGAACTTTGAGGGGCATGGCAATCCGATGAGCTGGGCAACGCATCCGCCATATGACGAGAGCACATGGATTGGGATAGATGTTACGCAGTTCCCGCAATTCTCAAATAAGGATATGTACCCAGTTTGTGTTATAGGTGGTTGCCACAACAGCCAATTCAATGTAAGCATTTTCAACTTGCTGAAAATTAAGCAATTATATGAAACATATTACAAATCTGAATGGAGCCCTGGATGCTTTGGAGAATGGATTGTTAGAAAAATAGATGGAGGTGCAATAGCAAGCATTGGCTGTACAGGACTTGGCTATGGACTGGTTGGCGACTATAACAAGGATGGAATACCTGATTGCATACAGGGCCTAGGAGGATGGATTGATATAGAATTCTTCCGCCTATATGGACAGGAAAAGAGGAGCATACTCGGAGAAATTCATTCACAGGCAATAGCAAACTATGTTGCAAATTTCCCGGTTATGAAAAATGAAATTGACTGCAAGACGGTGCAGGAATGGACTTTGCTCGGAGACCCAACATTGAAGATAGGAGGATATAGCTAAATTTTTTAAACCTCTTTCCTTTTTTATTCATGCATATATTTCAGCTCCTGCTCGGAATAATAACCTTAGCTTCCCTTATTCTGCCCATCTTTTCCTACATTTATTTTCTTAAAATAATGAAATTGATAAAGGTAAGGGTTGGAAACCTTATTTTCATAGCATGTCTGATAATGCTTATAGCATATTCTTTTTTCCTTTCACCATGGATTTTTATCGGCTCTGATATATATGAAATAAGGTTGCTTTCCTATTCCCTTATCTCCATTGCTTTAATTATCCTGAGCTATGCAGTAATAAAAATATATATTGCATGGAGGGGGCTAAAAATATGATTTTTTTCTTGAACATTTTTAATATCTTCCTATCCTTTCTGATAATATATTTTGCGATAAAGGTATATGCAAGTTACAGAAAAAAATACTTAAAATTTTTTATCCTCTCACTTCTACTCATCCCACTAATTTTTATTTATTCCATATTCGAATTCGCTCATTCTTTACCAATAGAGTGGATAATAGTTTATCCTTCTTTCATGTTAATTGTAGAATTAACGATAATAATTGGGCAGAAAATCTTAATCTCTTCTATAAAAAGTGAGGGAGAAGAGGAATATAAAATATTGCTTCGTGAAGATGTTGCAATGCTTAGAAGCTTTCAGAAATTATCAAACTACCTAATAGGTAAGATATCTCCTCTAATAGGAATAGAAAGCATAAAAAATATTTTGGATGAGACAACAAGTTTATATCCTTCTCTTGTAGGAAGCTATATAGGGATGGATGAAAAATTGCAGATAAAAACAATTGAAGAAAATATTGATAAAATAGAAAAAGAGAATATTGCAGAAGGATTTTTATATTTAATAACAAAACTTATTGAGATTTATTCCACATTTGTGCCTTATGAAAAGATAATCGAGGAAATAAGAGATGAAATAGAAAAAATAGATAAAAAGGTAGTTAAATGGTTTATCCCATTTGCATTCTTTAAGTTAGTTATGGAGCCATTGATAAGGAACTGCAGCATGGACGAAATAAGGGAAATAAGAATTTCTGTTGATATAGAAGGAATTAAAATAAATAAGAAAGGGGAGATAATTTTTCACAAAATTTATTCCTTCGGGGAAAATGAAAGAGAGGATAAATATATAGATTTTCTTGATAAATGCTATCCAATTTTTTTTAAAATTTATGGAAGAAATGCGGACAAAAAATTAACAGAAAATTTTAGAAAATTGCCAAGCAATATAAAGGAAGAAATGTATAGATATGATTTTATAAAGAAACTCCCGGAAAAAATTCTTGAAGAAGAAAAAATAACACTTATTAGCAGAGAAAAATCGCTGGAAGAGCTAATTGAAAGGCAGAAAAAGCTTGAAGAGGCATATAAAAGACTTTCTGAAGCAAAGCTTGACAAAATGAAATCAACTTTTATTGATACAATGGCACATGAATTAAAAACACCTCTTACCGCAATAAAAACATATAATGATTTGTTAAGCAAAGAAAAGCTCGGAAAATTGACAAAATCGCAGAAAGAAATTCTGGAAAAAATGTCAAAAAATATAGACAGACTGATAAAAATCATTGATGATATGCTTCATATTCCTTCTGTAGAAATGCAGGATTTAGAGCTTAGGAAGGAAAAATTTTATTTTAAAGAAATTATTGAAAACATAATCAGCGAGCTTGAAGAAACAATAAAAGATAAAAAACAGAAAGTTCATATAGATATAGGAAAATTATATGCAAAAGGTGATAAAAAATTGATTGAAAAAGCAATAAAGAATGTGATATCAAATGCGGTAAAATATACTCCCCCCAAGGGCTCAATCTTCGTCAGGGGCTTCAAAGAAGGGAATTATGCCCATCTAATAATAGAAGATACTGGAAGTGGCATACCAGGTGAGGAGCTCGAAAAAATTTTTGAACCATTCTACAGGGGCAAGAACGGGGGGGCGGGGCTGGGGCTTGCGATAGCTAAAAATATTGTCGAGGCGCATGGCGGAAGAGTATGGGCGGAGAGCGAGATTGGAAAAGGTGCGAGATTTCACATAGTTTTGGGATGCATATGATAAAGGAAATACTTTTTGTTGATGATGATGAGGAAATTCTTGAAGCGGCGAAAACATCTCTTGAAGTATATGGCTATAAGGTTAATACCGCTAAAAGTGGAAAGGAATGCCTGGAAAAAATTGATAGGGCGGATATTGTATTTCTTGATATAAAAATGCCAGGAATGGATGGTATTGAAACACTGAAAGAGATAAAAAAGAGGAGGGAGTTTTTGCCGGTAATAATGATAACCGCATATGCAACTGTAGATACCGCTATAGAAGCAATGAAGGAAGGGGCAAGTGATTACATAAGAAAGCCATTTAATTTTGAGGAACTTGAAAAAAGTATATTGGCGGTTATAGAGGATATAAAATTTAAGAAAATGGAAGAATTTCATGAAGAGGACTACATTGATATATTTTTAAATCTGGCAAAAGAAAGAAAGGGAATATGCATAGCGAGGGAATTTAATGCTTTGAAAGGTGCTCAAAATATAAAAATTATCCCCCTTGAAAGGGAGTTAAAGCCAAGAAAAATAGAAGAAATTAAAAAAGAACTAGAAGAAAATATGGAAGAGAATGGTGTTATTCTGCTCATGAATCTTGAATATATTTTGAACAATAATAATTTTCTGGCTACAAGAGAATTTCTTGATTGGCTTAACAAGAAAAGTGCTTCAAAGAATTCAAAAATTATAATATCTGCAAATTTTGAAAAAGTAGATGCAAAAGAAAGACAGATTTTGCAAGATTTAATAATAGATATACATCTGGGAATATTTTCAGAATCAATATCAAATTATATAAGGAGAAAAATAATAAGTTTGCTTTCAGATGGAGGAAGTTATCCTTTCACAAAAATAGCACAGGAAATAGGAATAGATGATAATCCAAAGCTCAGCTTTCATCTTAAAAAATTAAAAGATGATGGAGTTCTTGAGCAGGATAGTGAGAAAAGATATAAGCTATCAAAAATCGGAAAAGAAACAGCGGAATTTTTAAAGAGTATGAAAGAAAATAAGATGAAAAAACCTTTCTGGATGTCATTTAAGTAGAATTTAATTTTAATAAATTTTTTTTTAGAGAAAAATTATATTTATTTCTGGAATAAAAAACATGTATCTGATGGAAAATCTGAGGAAAGAGTTTTATTTAGAGGAGGAAAAATGGAAAAAAGTAGATGAAATAATTTATGGACTCGATGATTATTTCCTTTATGAGGAAAAGAAGATAAATAAATTAAGGTTAGATGCAATAAAGGAAGCTTTCAATTACCATTATTCAAAAAATCTTTTTTATCAGAAATATTGCAGGGAAAACAATGTTAGCATGGAAAATATAAAAGGTGAAAAAGATTTAAGTAAAATTCCATTACTGCAAGATAAATTCTTCAAAAGTTATCCTTCAGAAAATCCTAAAGAGCTATATGAATGGCTTTATAGAGTTTGTTCTGTAGATATAGGAAAATATGATTTCAATGGAAAATCTCTTCAAGATTTTCTCACATGGGCGGAAGAAAAATTAAACGGGGTTGTAACCCATTCATCAGGAACATCAGGGAAATTCAGCTTTATGTTCAGAGATGAGATAACAACAAAAAGAATGTTCTATTCAGCGGATAAGACCCTTCTTTTCTCGATAGCAAAACCAAGGGATAATGCTCAATTTGTATATCCCGGGCCAATAAAAACACATCTTACCATGGGAAGATGGATTTCTGAAGGAACAAAAATTTTCAATGAAAAAGACAGACATTTCTTAACAGAGAGGGCATTAACAATTGATATAGTTCGCATATTATCTGGACAAGTAAAAGGAATAGGGGACAAACTTAAATTTATGCTTATTAAAAAAGCAATGCAAAAAGGACAACTCAGGCTTATAAATTTATTGAAGGAAATTGAAAAAGAGAGAAAGCAAGTTTATATTCTTACGTTTCCATATCAATTAAATGATTTAATGAATTTAATGGAGGAAGAGGGATTTTATTTAAATCTTCCGAAAGATTCAGTTATTATAACTGGAGGGGGTTGGAAGATATATGAGGACAAGAAGGTTTCATCGGAGGAATTTGCAAAAAGGATAGAGGAATTTTTTGGAATAGATATAAACAATTATAGAGATGTTTATGGAATGTCAGAAATGAATGGACTTGCTCTCGAATGCGAAGAGAGATACAAGCATATTCCTCCATGGATTTATCCAATGATAATTGATGAAAATAATGAGATTAGCAATTGTGGAGAAGGAAGATTTATCTTCCTTGATCCTGCATCAAATAGCTATCCTGGATTTATAATTACAGGAGATGAGCTAAAACTGCTTGAAAGTTGCCCTGAATGCGGTAGAAGTGGATATGTTATAGAAGGAGAAATAAAAAGGGCAAAAGGTGAAGAAAGCAAGGGTTGCGGAAATTTAATGCGGGAAATAATAGCGGAGGAGATGAGGTGATATTATGGAAATTACAGATAGAGGAGATTTTATTCCCTTGCCCCTTCTGAAAAATTTTGTAAAAACATCTTTGCCCCTTTTTTATGCAATTGCGAGAAATCCTAAAGCATTAGCAAGAAATTTGAAGGCATGGAAAAAAAGGCTTTATATGCATAGAAACCCATGGGCTCATTTAGATGATGAAAGCATGTATGACAGCACAAAAATTTTGAAAGAAGATGATTTCAAAGATTTGCCACCTGTAAGGAATGAAAAATATCTTCGCCCTACAAGAATGTGTGAGTGTGATGCTCCAGAGATAAGAGCTTTTGCAAAAAAACTGGGAGCTTATGAGAAAGAGCCTTATGAATATGCAAAATCGATATTCTATTTTGTAAAAAATGAAAAATATCTTGTTTTTAAACCAATGGTGGGGGCTCTTGGAGTGCTGAAGAGCAAAGGTGGAGTATGCCTGGATCAAATGAACCTGCTGATTGCGCTGGCGAGGGCGGGCGGGATCAAGGCGAGATATCGCCTGTATGCACTTGCTCCAACACAGGAGCTTTTTGATTTGATGATAAAGGATGACCCTATAATAAGGGAGACATATGAAATGCTTGGATTTCTTGATTCATTGCATGGATGTGCGGAGCTTTATGTGGATGGAGAATGGATTCAACTTGACCCAACATTTTCAGATGCACTTGAAGCGGGTATGGGTATCGCGATTAGTGAATTTAGAGAAGAGCCTGAGTGGAGGATAAGGGTTCCAGAAAGAGATATAGTTTTTGAAGGATTTCCTGTATTTTTCAAAAATCTTCTTGTGGCAATGGCTCTTATTTTGAGAGATACTGTTGATAGAGTAAATGAAAAACTGGATGAAATAAGGGAAGAAGGAAGGAAAATAATTGAAGAAGTTGGTAAGGAAAAATATAATAAGGGCAGGAAAAAAGCAAGGATAGAAATTCCTAGTATTGAGGAAATAAAAGCATTTAGACAGCAACATGTTTTTATAGAGGATTTTGATTATAAATAAATGGATCTGAAGAATATAAAGGGTATAGGTATTGTTTATGAAAAAAAGTTGAGGGAGGCGGGAATTAAAAGTGTTGAAGAGCTTATTCTTTCAAACAGCGAATCACTCTCTTTAGCTACAAATATAAGCAAGTCAAAAATTGAAAAATGGAAGGAAGAAGCCAGGAAAATAGTTGAATATATAGAAGCTGAAGTAATTGAGGACATTTCAAAAAATTCTATTATTGAAATAGAGGATGGAAAGGCAAAGGTTAAGATAATGGAGATATGGCATGAAGCAAAAATATTTTATGAAAAAGATTCAGCTGAAAAAGAAGAGATTGCGGTCCTGATGGGAAATAAGCCAAAACTCTGGTTTGGAAAAAAATGGCATGAAAACATTCCTTATAAAAAGAAAGGAATTTTTGGATTTTTAAGGAGGAGAAAATGCTTAGGATAAGATGGCATGGCCATTCTTGCTTTTCAATCTCAAACAACAAAACAATAATCATTGACCCGCATGACGGCGTATCCATCGGCATCCCCTCACCCCGCATCAAAGCGGACATAATACTTGTTACACATGATCATTTTGACCATAATCAGGCAAAATTGGTTGAAAAGGAAGGAAGCATTGTTTTAAGGAGCGGGAAAAAGTTTGAGGAGATAGAAATTGAGAGCTTTTCATCATATCATGATAAGGAGAAGGGAAGGAAAAGAGGAGAGATTACAGTTTTCAAAATTAAATATGATGAAATAATTTTTTGCCATCTAGGAGATATAGGAGAAATAGACGAGAAATTGATAAAAGAGATAGGAGATGTGGATATTTTGTTTATTCCTGTTGGAGGAACATTTACAATAAATGCAAAAGAAGCTCTTGAAATGAGTAAAAAAATAAATCCAAGGGTTATTGTTCCAATGCATTATAAAATAGAAGGACTATCCCTACCAATTGATAGATTGGATAAATTCCTTGATTTAATTGAGGAAATTGAAGTAGTATATGTAGCAAATGAAGTAGAAATAACAAAAGAAGATCTGCCAGAAAATAAAGAAGTATGGGTATTCTCCCTATAATTCATCAATTTCTTCTTCTATTTTTGAAAAATATTCCTCATCAACCAATTTTATTATATCTTTTTCCTCTTTCTTCCATTCCAATTTTGTAATTTCATCTACCCTCCTTTCTATTTCTTCTATATCTATTTTCCCAATAAATTCATCTTTCCCCTTAAATAAAAGTTCTATCCCACAATATGGGCATTTACCTGTTATCTCATCCTCTACTATAAACTCTCCCTTACAATTTGGACAAATGGCAATTGGCATAAAAATATATAAAAATTAATTATTTATTCTTTCCTTTTATTTGCTTTTACACTTGGGCGGGCTTTTTCCGCTCCTTTGCCCCTATTTCTTAAGCCCCTCCCTTTCTTTCCCGAAGATGTCTTGCCTCTGAAAACACGTCCTCTTTCATCACAAATCCAGTTTATTTTCCTGTCACTTTTTATAACAGGATGACTTCTATCCACTAATATTGCTTCATAATAGTGATATTTTCCATCTTTGCCTATCCAATATGAATTCAAAACTTCCATATTTGGATACTTTCTTGCTATTCTTTCTTCCGCTATTCTTTTTATAGATTTTTTAGGAGTTATCTTATTAACCCCCATCTTTGAAGGCTTTCTCCCCTTATTTGGTCTCTCTTTTCTTCTTCCTCCCGCCCTTACTCTTGCCCTCACAACTATAAAACCCTGTTTTGCTTTATAGCCAAGAGCTCTTGCTCTATCCAACCGCAAGGGTGCATCTACTCTTACAATCGCTCCTCCTTTCCTCCATTCTATGAGGCGGTTCCATTGCGGGCTATTATAAGAGGTGTCAGGTTTTTTCCATGTATTTCTGAGATAGTGATAAATTCCTTTAGCCATCTGAAATGAAAATATAAGTAATATATAATATTTTGCTTGTTTTTGGCCAGCTCTTCAAAATATTTTATAAGCTCTTATTTTATCTGTTTTGTTTTGTCCGATATTATCCCATGCAACAACTTTTATTTCATGATTTGCAAATGAAAAATCGCTCCATATCCATGAATATGGCTCACTTGTATCATTAAATTTAAGCACCCCATCGATATAAAACTCAACTTTTGCAATTCCTATGCTTGAATTTGCGGTTGCTTCAACTGTAAACTCGCCTATTATAAATGGCTCTGGCAATGGAATTATTTCCCTATCCATTATATACAATGCATTTCCTGGCTTTAATATTCTTACCTCTAAAGGAAGGAGTTCTTGCATTGGGGCAAAAATGCTAAATGAAGTTATATTTGCCCATACATAGTTTGCCTGCTTGTTTATCCCTTTTTCTTTATACCATCCATTTTTAAGCCACTCCTTGCCATCATATTTAAGCATTTCAAGATAATCTTCATATTTTTCATCTTCATAATATATTGATATGTTTGCCCATCTTTCCCCTTTTGCTTCTATATATTTGCCTATATTTCTCCATCCTTCTGGATCAGGAGGAGATGTTGTTATACCTTTAATAGTTAGATTTCCGGAATAGCTATTGATTGTTAAATTTGTTGGAAAAATGGATGAAAATTTGCATCTTTGCAAATCATTATTGTTGCTCTCAGCAAAAATTAAATCATTTTCCTGATTTGAGAAAAAGTTGCAATTATTAATGCTGTTTTTATCTGAAAGATAAAGATGAATGCCAGCTGAATTATTATAGAAAGAGCAGGCTTTTATGATATTCTCTTTCGAGCGAAATGCATAAAATGCTTTATAATAATAATGATTAAAAGAATTGCAGTTTTCAATTGTATTCTTGTTGGACGAATACAAAATTATCCCATTGCTATTTTCATAAATATTGCAATTTCTTATTATATTATTTTGAGAGTTATCTAAACCGATTCCATATCCATCATTTTTGTAAGAATTGCAATCAGATATTGAATTTCCTGTTGAATAGTAAAAGTAAATTCCACCATAATGATTATTGTAAAAATTGCTATTCCTTATCTGATTATTTGTTGAGCCATTAAAAGCTATACCTTCAAGATTTTCATAGCAATCCACATTTTCAACTATCCCGTTTGTAACATTTTTGAAATATATGCCTCTCTTCCCGTTATAAATCTTGCAATTTCTTATCATAAAATAAACATTCGTGTTTTCTATTCTAATTCCATCCTCACTTAATGCATTTATCTCATAATTCCGGATTATATATGGATTTCCCGGGCTTCCGTTGCCTGGCCAGCCATTTTGAATTGCTTGACTTGCAAAATCCTCATTTCCATTTATATGGATTGGTGAGTGGGCAATGGCATTTATTGCTAAAGCTACTCCTAAGACAAGAAGACCAAATACAATCATATAATTTGCTTTCATTTTCTCCTCAATAATAAAAATGCCCATTTATTTAAAATTTTTGCATCATTCCGCTAAAACTTTTATCAGCCAGAAAATCAATCCAGATATAAATAAAACAATCCATGCAAGGTATAGATAAAATATTCTTTTTATCCACTTTGCTTTTTTCTCCGGTGTGTCAAAAAATCTTCCTAATATTTCATCTTCTTCAATCTTCATATTTTCCAAGTAAATATTTTATCCTTTTCCTTCTGAAAAAGTCTTCTCTCTCCATCTCCTCAAGCTGTCTTTCTATATAAGAAATAGTGTTCTTAAGGCGAGGTATGAATATGTATTCAAGAGCATTTACTCTTCTTTTTGTCTTTTCTATTTCCCTTCCTAGCAATTGTATGCTTGCTTCTATTTCCGCCACCTCAACTATTTTATTCATCAGCTCCTCTGCTTTTTTAACAGATTCATCAAACTCACTTGAAGTAGAAAACAAACTATAAGAAAAATTTTCTTTTTCTTCTAGCCTTAGTTCTGGTATGCTCACACCCATAATATTTCTCCCACCTGATATCAATTTTCTTTCCCTATGAATTGCTTCTGCCAATCTTTTTACCTTTTCCTCACCCAAAACCATTTCTGCCTTCACAATCGCCTTTAAAGCACTATTTATCATCTCCTCTAGCTCCTTCCTCTTTTCCTTCCTCTTTTTTATTAACTCAAGGAAAGAAGCTACAAGAGCATCCCTTTTCTCAGACAGCAGTTTATGTCCTTTAACCGCAAGTTCCTTCCTCTTCTTCACTTGCAGAAGTTCCATCCTTGTTGGCTTAACATCCTCTATAACTTTTTTCGTCATGCTCTATAATACTTCTCTATATACTTTTCATCTATTTTCTTCAGCTCGCCCTTTGGAAATCTTGAAAGGAGTTTCCAGCCCAGATCAAGAGTTTCCTCAAATGTCCTGTTCTCATCCCTCCCCTGCCTAACAAACTTATCCTCAAAATCATCCGCAAATTCCAGATATTTTCTATCCCTATCAGTAAGAGCTTCCTCACCTACAACCGCAACCAAGTCCCGCAAATCGCACCCCTCCGCATAAGCAGCATACAGCTGATTTGAAAGAGCATGATGGTCTTCTCTTGTTTTTCCCTTTCCTATCCCCTCCGCCATCAGGCGTGATAAGGATGGCAAAACCGCAACCGGAGGATATATTCCCTTGTTGTGAAGTTCCCTTGACAGGACAATTTGCCCTTCCGTTATATACCCTGTTAAATCTGGAATTGGGTGGGTTATATCATCATCTGGCATTGTAAGAATTGGTATCTGGGTTATTGATCCTTTCTTTCCAATAATTCTTCCCGCTCTTTCATAATTTTGTGCCAGATCAGTGTACATGTACCCTGGATACCCTCTCCTCCCTGGAACTTCCTCTCTTGCTGCGGATATTTCACGCAATGCTTCTGCATAATTTGTCATGTCAGTAAGTATAACCAAAACATGCATACCTTTGTTAAAAGCAAGATATTCCGCGGTTGTAAGAGCAACTTTTGGAGCAATCAATCTCTCAATTGTTGGATCATTTGCAAGATTTAAGAAAAGAACACTTCTTTCAATCGCTCCTGTTTCCTCAAAATCCTTAATAAAGAAATCAGATTCTTCAGCAGTTATTCCCATTGCACAGAAAATGACCGCAAAATTTTCTTCTCCACCCACTTTTGCCTGCCTCGCTATCTGGGCGGCGAGCTCATTATGTGGCAATCCCGCACCGCTGAAAATTGGCAATTTTTGGCCTCTAACCAGCGTATTCATTCCATCTATTGTTGAAATTCCTGTCTGGATCGGGTCGCGAGGATATTCTCTTGCTGAAGGATTTATTGGATAACCATTTACATTCCTTATTTCATCTGGTATTGGAGGAGGGGAGCCATCTATGGGCAAGCCCATACCATTGAATATTCTTCCAAGCATTTCTGCACTTATACCTATCTCCATTGGCTTTCCAGTAAAATTTACAGAAGTATTTTTTACATCTAAACCACGAGTTCCTTCAAAAACCTGAATGACTGCTTTTCCTTCACTTGCTTCAAGCACCTGTCCTAATCTCTCACCATCCCCTTTAATTTTTACAATTTCCCCATAACCTACTTCTCCAATCCCTTCCACAATGAGGAGTGGGCCTTTTATTTCTTTAACTGTTGAATATTTTATTCCTTCCATCAAGAAGTAATGTTTCCTTATTTTTAAGTTTTATCAATGCAAAAAGCATCTCTGTCCAGTAAATACCATTATTAAATTATGCTCATTTGCTGCTTCAATAACTTCCTTATCTCTTATTGAACCTCCTGGCTGGACAATTACCCTCACACCCGCTTTTGCAGCTTCATCAACCGCATCTCTAAAAGGGAAAAAGGCGTCAGAAGCCATTATTGAACCTTTTATTCTTTCTTTTCCCTTAAATGTTGCAATCCATACCGCATCAACTCTTGATGTCTGCCCTCCTCCTATTGCTACAGTACTTTTATCTTTAACAAAAACAACCGCATTTGATTTAACATGCCTAACGCATCTAACCGCAAAAACCATTGATGATATATCTTCTTTGCTTGGCTTTTTTATGCTCACCGTTTTCCATTCCCTTGGATCAATTCTTTTTACATCTTTTTCTTGAACAAGAAGCCCTCCTTCTACACTTCTTAATTCAATTTCCTTTTTCCTCTTTTCCTTTCCAAGCCCACTTATTTGTAAAAGCCTCAAATTTTTTTTATCCTTGAATATTTGCAAAGCTTCCTTGCTAAAAGAAGGGGCTATAATAACTTCAAGAAAAATTTTGCTCATTTCATTTGCCAAGTTTGCATCAATTTTCCTGTTTACCGCAACAATCCCTCCATATGGAGAATATGTATCTGTTTCAAATGCTTTTTTCCATGCCTCATCTATTTTTTCACAAGAAGCAATTCCGCAGGGAGTTGCATGCTTTACAATAACAACAGTTGGCTCATCAAATTCCTTCAAGCACTCAATCGCATGATTTGCATCTAAAATGTTGTTATATGAAAGCTCCTTTCCCTGTAGCTGAACAGCATTTGAAATACAAACTTTGCCAGCATTTTCTTTTACATAGAAAGATGCTTTTTGATGAGGATTTTCTCCGTATCTCAAATCCGCTTTTTTAACAAAGGGCAGGCACAGTATAGAAGGAAAATTTTTCTCATACTTTCTCAAAATCATTGCATCATAATAGGAAGTTTTCTGAAGGGCTTCAATTGCAAATTTCAACCTGATTTTTTCATCAAATCCCTTTCTCAAATACCTTTTTGCTATTTCATACTGAGAAGGAGAAGAAATTACGACGATTCTCCTCCAGTTTTTTGCGGCAGCCCTCACCATCGCGGGCCCACCAATGTCCATTTCATCAATTCCCAGCTCATAGGGATAAAAGTTGCAAACAACCATATCAACTGGTTCAATTCCTTTCTTTTTTAACTCCTCTATCTCTTCATCTCTTGCAAGAATTGCGGAGTGCAATTTTGTGCTAAGGGTTTTTATCCTACTTCCGAGCAATTCTGAAAAGCCTGTATAACGGGATATACTTTTTACTTTAATTCCTCTCTCATCTAAATATTTTTTTGTTCCCTGAGACGCATATATGCTAACTTCATTTTTTATTAATTCTCTGCAAAAATCTTCTATTCCTTTTTTATCATATACGCTCACAATTGCAATTTTTGGTTTCATTTTTTTCATGATTAATAAAAATCAATAAAAAAACTTTTTGGAGAAGCGGGCTCGAGGGGATTCGAACCCCTGGCCAACAGGTTAAGAGCCTGCTGCTCTACCTAGCTGAGCTACGAGCCCAGTAAAAAATAAAATCCGATATAAAAATTTGTTGCATTAAAAGATTTCTTGAAGATCTCAAAAATCATGCTTGCTGGCATGATTATCCTGATCGAGGATGGATACAATTCCTTCTCATGCAAATACTCTATGAAAAGCCAATGCACGGCTACAAGCTATTAGAAGAAATTAAGGAAAGAAGTTGCTGATGTCATAAGCTTGAGTCAGGCTCGCTCTACACTCTTTTAAGAAGAATGGGGGAAAGGGTTTTGCTCCAATCCAAGTGAGGAAAGAAGAATGTTGGCCAGATAGAAGGATATATAATATGACAAGTAAAGGGGTTGAAGCTCTAAAAAGCTTGAATCAATTATAAAGAGGAAAAAAACTCTTCGATGACCTATTAGATTTCTACCTTGAAAATTTTGAAAAAGTAGGTGATGGAGGTTAAATTATGGAATCTGCAATATTTCAAAATTTAACAAAAAGTTTTGGAGATGTGATAGCGGTGAACCATATAAGCTTCAACATTAAAAAGTGAAATCTTTTGTTTCCTTGGCCTGAGTGGGGAAGAAAACCTGATGAAGGGAGTACATCGATAATGGGGTATGATGCTATAAATAATCCTATATAGGCTAAGCAATACATTGGAGTGAAAAAGCGGGCAAACTTTTGAAAGAATTTGGTCTATATGAATTTAAGGACAAAATTGTCAGAGGATTTTAGAAAGGAATGAAGCAGAAACTTCTATTATGTATGGCTTTAGTGAATGATCTAGAAGTGCTTTTTCTAGATGAGCCTACTTCAGGGGTTGATGGTGAGAGTGCTAGATTTATGCGGGAATAAAGAAGGGAAAACTTTTTTCAAGTCACAATAGGAAGAGGTAAACCAGTTATGCCATAGAATAGCAATAATAAACCACGGTAAAATAGCAGTCACAGATACACCCGAAAATCTTAGGCGCCAGAGCATTGAAGAAATTTCAGAAAATCAGGATTTATACATCTAACCCTCAGCGATAATAGAATTTTTAGTTGAATTCATCGCTTGAGGATGTTTTTATAAAATTACAGAGCAATTTAGGCGATTTGTTATTGCAAAAAAGAATATAAAAATTTATTATTTGAAATGGCTAGTTATTATTTTCGGATTAATATTTCCACTTTTTTTCACATCAACATCAGTAGGCCCTATCATTATTCCATGGGAAACTCGCTCAAAAACCTTGAAAGACTTTTATGCAGCCCTTTTTCAATCTGCAATTATTTTTGGAGACATGCTCTCTTCTTTTTTGGCTTGATTATTGCAAGCTTTTGTTTTTCCGCCTTAAGCATTCTTTTATCCACCAACAGATATTCCTGCTACAACCCAGATGTTATTTTCCTTGATAAGATTCCCTTTGGTTTTCATCAGCGGTGTTTTTATACCTGTTGAGCGGCTGCCCGCGTGGAGAAGAATAATAGCATTTTTTTTCTTTAATATTCTCTCTCAGCGATAAAATTACACGAAAAAACTTTACCAAGGAGGCTGAGTTAATTAAAAAATCGGGTTAGAGCTTGGCCAGATTAAGGTGAAGAATAAGAGAAAAGTTTTATAGCTCTATTAATTTTCAATTTTATCTCCTATATCAGGATACTTAATGTGAAGTTTGCAAACAAAGTTGATTCATCAAAAATGAAGGTGTAAGCGATGCCTGGCTCGATAGCACAATAAATGAAACAAAAGCTAAAGCAAAGAAGGTTCTTTGCATGAAAAATCCTAGGAGCCGGATGGCGAGAGTGGAATAAAGCCAGCGGGCAAAATCGATGAAAAAAAGAGAAATTTGATATTATTGTAAAGATGGGTTGTTTTGATGGATGCCTGATAACTCCAAAAGAAAAAAAATTGAATTAAATATTCTTGATCCAAAAGGTAAAGATATTGAAGAATATAGAAAAGTTTTTTATTTGTATTTTAATATCAATTGATGAAGAAGGAAATACTTGTAAAGGACATAATGAGCAGGAGTCCGGTTATAATAAAAGGTGATGCAACTGTTCTTGAAGCATCAAAGGAAATGAAAGCAGAAAAGGTTGGGAGTGTGGTTGTTGTTAAAAATGGAAAACCTGTTGGAATACTTACTGAAAGCGATATCTTGAAAAAAATTGTTGCAGAAGGAAAAGATGCTTCAAAAACAAAAGTAAAGGATGTTATGAGTTCTCCTTTGATTAGCATATCTCCAAACGAAAAAGTTGAAAAAGCATTGAAATTATTCGGGGAAAACAGAATAAGAAGATTGCCGGTTGTTGAGAATGGAAAATTAGTTGGAATGATAACTGAAAGAGATATTGTTCAATTTTCTCCTTTATTCATTGATTTGATCGAAGAATGGGCAAAAATAACAAAGGAAAGAATTGATTATGAAAGAAAAGAGGGCATGCCTGGAAAATGCGAGGAATGCGGGATGGCCACGGACAAACTTATAGAAGTAGATGGAAGAATGCTCTGCGAATTTTGTGCTGAAATTTAAGGTGATTTTATGAAAGTAAAGGATATAATGACAAAAGGAGTTATTTATGTAAATAAGAGAGATGATGTTGATTATATACTTCAACTGATGGGAAAATATAAGATAACAAAAGCCCCGGTAATTGAAGATGGGAAAATTGTTGGCATAGTAACTGATAATGAGATAGCGGATAAGCTTGGAAGTATAAGGAGCAGAGGTGTTACTCCCGCCCGCTTGCGTGCGATGACTGTTATGGAAAAGAAATTTGATGTTGTTTCTCCTGATACGCCAATTGAGGAAATTCTTGAAACAGTTGGTGAGCCCGGGCCGACAATGCTTCCTGTTGTTTCAAATGAGCATCTTGTGGGGGTGGTAACAAAAGCGGATTTGCTACCTCTTGTTGAGGGGGATGAGAACATAAAGGAGATAATGACTTTTCCTGTAATTTCAGTTTCCAGGGAAGATAGGGTGATTCATGCAAGAAGATTGATGATTGATAAAAATATAGCGAGAATTCCTGTAGTTGAGAATGGCAAGGTAATTGGAATAATATCCGACTGGGAAATTGCAAATGCTTTTGCAAAACTTAAGAAGGGTATATCACTGGGAAAGCAGGGCTCTCATATAAAGAATTTACTTGTAGGAGATGTAATGAAAAGCCCAGCAATAACCGCAAAAGATACAATAACTATAAAAGAAGCTGCACAGATAATGATGAAGAATGAGGTTGGATGCCTGCCAATAGTTGGAGGAGATGAAAAAATAAAAGGAATTGTGACAAGAACAGATTTATTGAAGCACTTGCTAAAAAAATTAAAGCAGAGGCAATGAGCGAAGCCATCCTATATCACTGAAATAAAGCATCCTTATATCATTCAGCCCGAGCAAATTCATAGCTATCCTCTCCAGCCCAAGCCCCCAAGCAAGCACAGGATATTTTATTCCAAATGGCTCAGTAACTTCCGGCCTGAAAATTCCCGATCCACCAACTTCAATCCATTTTCCATTAAGTTCCACTTCAATTTCCATTGATGGCTCAGTATAAGGAAAATAAGAAGGACGAAATCTTATATTTTCAAATCCAATTCTTGAATAAAATTCTCTCAATATTCCTTTTAGCATACAAAAATTTGCATCTTCTTCATAAACTATCCCTTCAATCTGATGGAATTCCGGAAGATGTGTCGCATCTATATTTTCTCTCCTAAAAACCTTTTCTATTGAAAAAACTTTTGCTGGAGGAGAAGGATTATTTATTAAATATCGTATTGTATTTACAGTTGTATGAGTTCTTAAAATTGCTCTTTTTGCTTCTTCCTTATTAAATTTATATCCCCATCCCTTTGAGCCAGTTTTTCCTCCACTTTCATGTATTTCCGCAACAATATCAAGCATTTTTTCATCTACTTCTATTTTGCTTGGATTCCTGCAATAAAATGTGTCCTGCATATCTCTTGCGGGGTGGTCTTGAGGTATGAAAAGGATATCCATGTTCCAGAAAGAAGATTCAACATAGCTCCCCTTTATTTCTTTAAATCCCATTGAGGAAAATATTTTCCTTATTTTTTCTATGATCTGAGTTAATGGATGCATTTTTCCTAGATATATGGAAGGAGAAAATGCTCTTATATCATATTTTCTGAATTTTTTTTCTCTCCAGCTTCCATTTTTTAGCATTTCTGGAGTTAATTGAGAAATTTCATCTTCAAATTTTATCCCTTTTCTTATAACTTCCCATCCCTCTTCAGTAACAACAATGCTCCTTGAGATTTTTTTCTTTTCTTTTATTGCCTCCCTTCTCTTCAAAATATTCAGAATTTCTTCATCTATATCATAATTGCCTTTTTTTATCTTATCAAGCGCCTCCTCCTCCACCTGCCTTGCTTGCATTTCCTTTTTTCCTTTATTTGTGATTTTGAGATATTTTTTGTCGCCTATTTCATCTATTTCGCACCATCCCTTCTTTAAAGCCCAACCAAGCATAATTGAAAATTTTTTACCAAATTTTTCCTCAAGCTCTCTTATTTCACCTTCCTCTATTTTTTTCTCTGGCAAACCATCCTTCAAAAATTTTTCTCCTTCAGGAGTTAATGAATATTCTTTAACAATTTTCTCCTCTGTTATTACAAGCCCCTTTGACTGAAGCCAGGAAACAGCGTTCATTGCTTTAACCATATCCATTTCAATCTCTTCAATGCTCGCTTTACCATTTTTGTCAGCTAGCTTAATTAGTAATTGCTTTTCTAATGGCGAGAGGATTTCCATTGCTTTGTTATTTATGAAAAGTTTAAATTAATTTCTATATCTAATTTAACCTGCTTATATATTTTCCATCTATTTTATCCGCTATATATACCTCATTCCCCGCTTTCTTTATATTAAAACCATCTTCCAGCATCTTCTTCACATCTATCTTAAGTATCACTGGATTTTCACATCTTCTTTTACCCGCCTCAACCGCCTTCTCTATGCTTCCACTTAAATGAACCTTCTTTCTATCAACTGGAAATAATCCTTGCTCAAGGACAATTTCCGCTTCCTCTTCAGTTACTGGATAATATAGCTCATCAACATCCGCATCTGGCAAATCAGATAAATCAACATCTATCGTATGAGCATATGTTGCC
This sequence comes from Thermoplasmatales archaeon, assembly GCA_014361195.1. Lineage (NCBI taxonomy): Archaea > Methanobacteriati > Thermoplasmatota > Thermoplasmata > Thermoplasmatales > Thermoplasmatales archaeon. The sequence continues at coordinate 238,365 of JACIWA010000001.1, forward strand.
CTTATTCTTCCATTTTTTATCTGATATCTTCCCTTTTCATCAGTTGTTGCAACCGCTTCAATGTGTTTCCTCCTTACCCAGTAAAAACCCTCTACTTTATCCTTTATTGCGTCCGCCATTCTTTCTATTTCTATCCATCCATTTTTATCAAGCTCCAAATCAAAATTTTGTGGGAAATGGCGAAGGATTCCAACCATCAAACTGCTCAACTTCCTTGCTTCCTTATCATTCATCAAAAATTTTCCCTTCTTTTTACATGATGGACATTCCTCGCCTCTATAAAAGCCATGTTGTTCGCATATACCAATCATTGAGTATAATTGCTTAGCAATTTAAATTATTTTCTTAACTCTCCTAGCGTTGTAATTCTTTCAGCAAAAGCATTATGTTTATGTATTGATTCAAGGCTTTCACTTCTTGCAATAACAACCGTGCTATCTGGAAGATTTTTGTATCTATTAACTATTTCTTTTAAAATATCTCTTACAACATCCTCAACAAACTTTGGGTTTTCATGAGCTTTTCTAACAATTTCCATCTCATCTTTTCTTTTCAATATTTCAAAAGTAGGGGCACTCATCGATTTTTCTATTATTGATATAATATCATCCGCATCTATGCTTCCGTCATTTTCAATAAAAACACTTGCAACATTTCTTTGGTTGTGAGAATAAGCTTCCCTGTAAGTGGCTTTTATATTTTCCATTGCACATGGACAAACCGTCATTCCTACCACTTCTACCCCTATAAATTTTTTTACTGCCCCTTCTCTTTCTCTTATTGCAACCGCCATTATCTTATATGGCTCCAAGCTTTTTTTCCCGCTAGGCGTGCATCTCTCAAGAAAATAATCTGAGCTAATTCTTACTTCCGCCCTCCTTGCATAGTCATGCCTTGAAAGCATTTCTTCCGCTATTTTTTCGCATAGATCTTCCAAACTTCCAGATGGTTGCCTCACTGATATATCAACTATTTCCTCTATTATTTCTGCATTTCTTGAGAGATCGCTTCCTTTTCTTGTAGGTGGCAAGTCAACAAAAAGGTCAATGTTTGCTATAAGATTTACAACTTTCTCCTTTCTTTTTATACAAACTGGTTTTCTAACTCCTTTAATACCTACTCTCGTCAATTTGAAATTTGCCTCTGGTTTTCTTGATTGAACATCTGGTAATACCATTACATAGATAAAAATTTAAGTATTTTAATATTTACTCCGCATGAAAACCGCATTATATGAATTGCATAAAGAGCTTGGAGCAACTTTTACAAATTTCATGGGATATGAAATGCCTTTAAAATATAGTTCTGTAAATGAAGAGCATATAAATGTTCGCAGAAAAGTTGGAATTTTTGATGTTAGCCACATGGGAAAAATTTTTTTGAAAGGAAAAGATATAAAAAGTTTCATAAGTAAAATTACCGTTGAAAGAGGGGAAAAGATAAGCGAGGATAAGGGAGCTTATACCCTGCTCCTTGATGAAAATGGTCATATAATAGATGATGAGCTATTCTTTAATTTGGGAAATGAGCATTTATTTATTCCAAATTCTGGAATGCAAAAAAAGATAATTGAATGGATGGAAAAAAATAATGAAGAAGGAATTGATATAGAGGATGCAAATGAAAATTATTCAATATTAGCCCTGCAGGGCCCTCTATCGCAGGAAACATTACAGGAAATAATCTCTCCTTTCAGCCTGCCACTTTTTGGATGCATCGAGCTGAAGAAGGAGCAATTTAAAATAGATTTTGATGGGAGATGCATATTGTCAAGAAGTGGATATACCGGGGAGAAAGGATATGAAATGTATATCTCTCCAGCTGAAGAAGCGGAAAAAATATTCAGGGCTTTGCTTCAAAAAGGAAATAAATATGGTATAATGCCCATCGGGCTGGCTGCAAGGGATACATTAAGGCTTGAAAAAGGATTTATGTTTGCTTCAAATGAATTTTCTGGAGGAAGAAATCCAATAGAAGCGGGCTTAGAGTGGTGCATTGATTGGGAACACGAATTTATAGGAAAGAATGCTCTCATTGAATTCAAGAAAAGGGAAGAATATGAAAGAATTGCTTTCCTTGAATGCATTGGTCCAGGAATACCAAGACATGGAGAGCATATATTTAAAGAAAATGAAAAAATAGGAATTGTAACTTCAGGAGGATTTTCTCCTTGCCTAAAGAAAGGCATAGCAATGGGTTACATAAGAAAATCTTTCATAACCATTGGAAATGAAGTAGAGATAATAGGGAGAAAAAATATAAGGGCAAAAATCGTAAAACCACCTTTTGTAGGAAAGGATGCTTGCTAGAAGCGATAGAAAAGCAAAGATTTTCAAATAATTTACCATATGCTTCTTTTTCCTATGGCCTTCATTGCAGATATTGCAGCTTTTGCTCCTTCTGAGCAGGCAACAACTATCTGCCTTACTCCTCCTGTTATATCACCCGCAGCAAAAATTTTATCAATATTTGTCTTTCCCATATCATCTATTTTTATGAAACCATGTTCATCCAAAGCCAGACCAACTTTTTTAGCAATCTCATTTCTTGGCTCCTCCCCTATTGAAACAAATACTCCATCAATGCTCATTTCTTTAACTTCATTTGTCTTAACATTCCTTATTTTAATCCCCTCCACCTTTTCTTTTCCAAATATTTCCTCAACCACACTATTCCATATAAAATTTATCCCTCTTTCTATTGCCTCTTCCTCAATTATCTTTTCCGCCCTCAGCTCGTCCCTCCTATGAACAATACTTACATCCACCCCTATATTTCTAAGATATATTGCTTCTATTACCGCACTATTCCCTCCTCCAACAACCACAACTTTTTTTCCTTTGAAAAAGAGGCCGTCACAAGTAGCGCAGTAGCTAACACCTCTTCCACTAAATTCTCTCTCGCCCTTAACATTCAATTTTCTCGGCTCTGTTCCAGTGCAAATTATCACCACCTTAACCCCGTATCTTCCTTTATCGGTTATAACTTCAATTTCTTCTCCCACCTTTATATCCTTTACTTCTTCAAAAAGCCTCATTTCCGCATACTGCGAGGCATGCTCCTTCATTCTTTCCATCAACTCCACTCCCCCTATGCTCAAAAATCCAGGATAATTTTCAATCTTAGGCGAATTTATTGCAAGCCCCCCTCCCATTCCCCTATCAAAAATAACAGCCTTTGCCCCTCCTCTACCCGCATATATGCCAGCGGAGCAACCCGCGGGCCCCGCTCCAATTATAGCTATTTCATAATCCATATTTGGATAATTTTTTCCATATAAAACCTTTTAGCTTCTAGAACTGGAAAAGATAGGATTGCTTGCCCTTCATCTCATATTTTTTAACATTTTCATATATTTCCCTAGCCTTTTCCTTATCTATGCTCAATATTGCGGAAATTTCATCTTCACTTAAATCAAATTTTGCAAGTATTTTTATTCCTTCATCACTTATCAACAAATTTCTCAAAATTTCGACAATCTCAAGAGTTTTTTTAGATGATGCATGAATTTTTTCTCCTATCTTCTTTGCTGCGCTCAGCTTTGCCTGCCTTATTGCCTTACTTTTCGCCATCTCTCTCAACCAGCGGGGAAAATAGCATGCCCTACCTTTTACCTCCTTTCTCCTTGAAATCGCGACACACCCGCTCATCAAATCACTTGCATAGCTCCACATTCCATAATATTGCCTTTTCCATCTTCTACCGAGAAAAACATCCGCTCTTGATAAATAATAATAAGCGGATGGCAAATCTGAAAAATGAAATAGATGAGGTAAATTTTCATCTATCCATAATATTAAGCTCTCGGGTTCTTCATCAATCTCCCTTGCTGTTCTTACCGCTTTTTTAATATCCTTTGCCTCAAAAATCTTTATAATACCTTCAAAAATATTCATTTCTCTATCCCTATATCCCAAGAAGGAGAGCATTTCCCTTCCTATTCTCTTGCTATATGATATTGATTGCAAATCATTTATTGCACTTCTCAAATCTCCTCCACTGCGATTTGCTATTACATAAAGTAAATTTTCATCGCAGATTATACCCTCATTGGCACAAATTTTTTTTAATAAACCAACAATTTCATCATTTCTTATCTTTTTGAATTCTATCAGCTTGCAAATTTTCCTCATCTCCTCCGCATTTCTAAAAAGCTCGTATAAATCATTCGCTATAATTATTATCGGCTGTTTGCTTTTCTTTATTGTCTCTATTATTGCTTTCTTTCCTCCAAAATCACCCTCTCTCTCATATAAATTATCCGCCTCATCAAGAAGAATGAGTTTTTTCACTCCCTCCTTCCATTCTCCGCTTGTTCCATAGCCAATTGCTTCATTTACCGCGCCCGCCAGCGCAACCTCCTCAATAACGCCTCTGCTTCTTTCATCGCTCGCATTTAGTTCTATCACATACCATCCAAAATCATTTGCAAGGGCATATGCGGAAGATGTTTTCCCTACGCCTGGCTTGCCATATAATATTACTGCTTTCTTCTCTGGCTTATTGCTTTCCCATTCTTCTGCCCATTTTTTTAGTTCAAGAATTGCCTCAGAGTTACCGACAATATCTTTTAAACTTTTTGGCCTGTATTTTTCTGTCCAATTCATTTAAATTCAATTTCATTGAAAATATCTTTCTTGAATTCTTCTCTTATTATATCCCCCAATTTTGTTGGTATTCTTATTCCATATTCCTCATAAACTTCAATCCCATCTCCTGTTATATATGATGGATTGAAAGGATCAAAATCGTGTGGAAGCTTCACAAGCTCATATTTATACTCTCCAGTTTCAATATCTCTTATGCAAACTCTATAGTTATATTTATTTAAAACAGTATAGCTCCCCTGCAATTTACTTACTAAATCCCTGTAGTAATTTATGCTATTTTTCAATTCTCTTATCTCATTTTCAAGTTCTCCAATTTTCTTTTTATGACTTTCCAGCTCCTGTAAAAGTTTTTCATTTTCATATTTCATTAAATCGCCCGTGGGATTTCCAACTTGTGATAATCTCATCCTCAAAATCTCATTTTCCCTATATAATTCAGTCAGCCATGAAAGCAATTTTTCATTCGCTGGCCTTTCTTCTTCAATTTTCTTTATTTTTCCTTCCAGCTCCTCTATTCTTTTTTTATAAATTTCTATTTCATTTTTTTCTCCCGCTTTTTCAACTTTCTCAACTTTTTCAACCCTTTCCTCTTTTTCCTCCTCTTTTGGCTTGGTTGTTATAATCATCACTCCGAACCATGCAAAAAGGAATAGCAGTATTGCCACTATCGTGATTGAAACATTATCCATTTTATCACATATATATACATTTCATATTTCTAAACTTTTCGCTTTTGGAATACTTCTATTATATGCTCAACAATTTCTGGGTTTCTCAATGTTGTCACATCACCAAGCCTTTCATTATTTGCAATTTGCTTTAACAGCCTTCTCATTATCTTACCACTCCTTGTTTTTGGCAAATCTTCAACAAATATTATATCCTCTGGTCTTGCGGTCGGGCCAATCACCTTATCAACCTGCTTTATCAATTCCTTCTTCAATTCATCGCTTTGCTTAAATCCTTCCCTGAGGACAACATATGCGAGAGGGGCTTGCCCCTTTATTTCATGAGATATTGCAACAACCGCAGTTTCAGCAACCGCTGGATGGGTTATCAATGCACTCTCCACCTCAGCGGTCCCAAGGCGATGACCCGCAACATTTAATATATCTCCGATTCTCCCGAGAAGCCAGAAATAACCATTCTCATCTATGAATGCTCCATCCCCTGTATAAAATTTATCATAGCCATATTTGCTCCAGTATTCCTCAATATATTTATCATCCGCTTTATATAAGCCGAGAAGCATCGATGGCCATGGCCTTGTTATCACAAGCTCTCCTTTTTGTCCAACTGGGCATACACCATTTTCATCTCTCACCTCCGCTTTAAGCCCTGGAAATGGGAATGTTGCGGAGCCTGGCTTGAGGGGCGTTATACCTGGCAATGGGGTTATTAAATGCATTCCAGTTTCAGTCATCCACCAGGTATCGACAATCGGACATCTTCTTTTGCCAATTACATTATAATACCAGAGCCATGCTTCAGGGTTTATCGGCTCACCAACAGAGCCAAGCAATCTTAGACTGCTCAAATCATGCTCATTTGGCCATTTCTCACCCCATTTCATTGCCATTCTTATTGCGGTTGGTGCGGTATAAAATATTGTAACCTTATACTTCTCTATAATTTCCCACCATCTACCAGGATCAGGATAATCTGGAGCCCCTTCATATATTATACTTGTTGTTCCAGTTGCAAGAGGGCCGTATACAATGTAGCTATGGCCTGTAATCCATCCAATATCAGCGGTGCACCAAAAGATATCTTCATCTTTAATATCAAAAACCCATTTCATTGTTGTTGTAACTCCAACAAGATAGCCACCTGTACTGTGCATCACTCCTTTTGGCTTTCCAGTTGTTCCGGAAGTATACATTAAAAAGAGTAAGTCGCAAGCATCCATCACTTCCGGCTCACATTCGCTTGGCATACCTTTTATAATTTCATCCCACCATACATCTCTTCCTTCTTTCATCTCCACACTCAAGCCCCCTCTTTTAACAACAATCACTTTCTCAACAGGCAAATTTTTGATACACTCATCCGCCTTTTCCTTATGATTTATCAATTTTCCTCTCCTATAATACCCATCACACGTTATAAGGTATCTCGACCCCGCATCCTCCATCCTGTCTTTCAGCGCCTCACTGCTGAAGCCCGCAAAAACAACAGAGTGGGGCGCCCCTATCCTGGCACAGGCGAGCATAGCTATCGGCAATTCTAGGATCATCGGGAGATAGATTGTTACAACATCTCCCTTTTTTACCCCTATGCTTTTGAGGGCATTTGCAAACTTGCATACTTCCTGATGCAATTCCTTGTATGTTATTTTTTTATTTTCTCCCATTTCTCCTTCCCATATATATGCGATTTTATCTCCTTTCTCATTCAACCATCTATCAATACAATTATATGAAGCATTTAATTTCCCGTTTATAAACCATCTATAATAAGGAGGATTTGCATCCAAAACTTTATCCCATTTTTTATACCAATGAACCATTTCTTTCGCTCTTTTTTCCCAGAAGGCTATATAGTCCTCTCCTTCTTCATAAACTTTTTTATCTTTTATCCATGCTCTTTTAACGAAATCATCTGGTGGCAATATTACTTCTTTTGATATCTCTTTCATATCGGGTGAATAAATAAACAATACTTAAATTTTATGATGTGAATTAAAAATCATGTATCCTTATTTTTCCATCTGATATTCTGCCTTCTGCAACAAGTGAATATATTGCAAAAACTGGTTCAACTTTTGGTTTCGCATAAACCCTTAAATTATAACCCTCTTTATTTTTTTCATTTACATATATCTTAATTTCCACATCCGCATTCTTTACCTTTGCAAATTTTGAAAATTCTTTTCCATATTTTTCAGTTAAATTTTGATTAAAAATCCAGTTTCCATCAATTTCTGGGTATTCATTAACAACCTTAAAATCTTCAAAGGTTTCAATAAATGGATCTTCATAAAAAGGCATATCTATCTTGAAAGTTGGCAAATAAATGTGTGCCCAATCATTGAAATCATATTGACCATTGCTTCCATCAGAATAATCAAAAAGATATTTCCCATCTTTTGAAAAGAACCATGGCTTGTTATAGATATATTGATAATTCATCACACTATAATAATCTTTTAGATAGCTATTGTATTCCTTTTCTGACATGCTTGGATATCTATCACCAAATCTTCTGCTCATAATATCTATACCAGGGAAAACGCCCGGCATAAGGCCGATGGTATGACCTAGCTCATGTAAAACAGTTTTTGCCAGCATAACTCTTATTTCTCTCGGAGTAAATGCAAGTCTCTTTTTAATTGAATTAAAATCATTGCTTGTATAAATTGTATCAAACTTATTGTAGTTTAAAGGTGTGGCAAATCCTCCGCCGTCCTCCCTTGAGCCAATTATTACATATCTAAATATGCCCTTTCTCTCGTCGGGAAAATGGTCGCGATAAAAAGCTAGGATTTGTTTCCCAATAACATCATCCGGATTTTTTATATTGGGTAAGAGTTCCCCTCCGCCATTCGGATACTGCTTCATCCATCCATCATCAATATAAACATTTATTCCATGGTGTGCAAACCTTTCAATTATCATTTGCTGGGATTCTTTATAAAATACATGCTCAATGTCAATAATACCTCTCTTTTCCATTCCATCTGTTTCTATATAAATATCTGGTTGAAACGGATCCGCAAAATATTTTCTCATCAAATATTCTTCATAATTTGTAAGCCCGTCTATATCTGGATCAAGATTTTTATGCTCATTATAAGTAAAGGGATCATATCCATAACGCCATTCCCAGGAAGTAGGAATGCCATCATTATCAAAATCCGTTTCTCTATCATCCTCAAGAGGATTTGTTCCCAATATGTTTACTTCTGTCCAATAGGGAATGCCATCATTATCAAAATCCGCTTGATAGAGATTAAACCATATTTCATAGTTTTCTCCCAAATAATGCCCCAGCCCATCATTATCTCTCAGACAATCATCTCCTTTCCATTCGCCAATTCTATAATCATATCTTAACCTTATTTTTTCTTTATCTACTTCTTGCTCCCCAAAAATTCCCTTCTCTATTTCAATAATTGAAATTGTTACATCTGAAAATGCCTTTTCTTCCTCAACATCAAAAACCATAACGCTTTCATATCCCGCAGTATCCCAGGTTTCATAAATTCCGCTTTCTCCTATATAACCTTTAGTGCTCACTTCTCTCCCATCCACAGCAATTTTATAATAAAATGATGGAGCATTTTTCCAGCTTCTTCCATAGCTTAGCATTTTTTCCATCAAGCTTCTATTTCTTATTCGCAATATCTCCACATAGAGAGCTTGATTTTCCATAGGACTTATTCTATCATCGATAACCTTTCTTTCCTCAGAAGGATGAGGAAATTTATAAAAAAATAAGATAATGGCTGATATAAGGATTATTAATAAAGCGACAAATGAAATCGCAATAAATGAAATCTTTTTCTTTTTCATTAAAACAAATAAATTTTCCTTTTTTATAGATTACGGATTTAACCAATATAAAGGTTATATATGGATAATAAATACCTCATGAATGTATGAAAAAATAATAGCATTAACAATATTTGCTATATGCTATTCGATTGCAATTTCAAGAAAAATAAAAATAGCATATCTTGCAATTGCTTCTGCAATCTTCCTTGTTTTGCTGGGTATTGTACCCGCAAAATACGCATTTTTTGAAGCAATTAAATGGGATGTTTTGGCAATTTATTGGGGCTTTATGATGGTTTCATATATCTTTTTAGAAAGTGGTATGCCTTCACTTATTGCCCATAGAGTAATAAAAAAATTTAAGAAAGAGAAATATGTAATTTTTATTCTATGCGCCATAACAGCTTTTATTTCCTCTTTCATGGAAAATGTTGGAGTTGTTCTTATAATGGCTCCTGTTGCAATAGAAGTTGCAAAAAGACTTAAATCAAATCTTTTCTATTATATTGTCCCAATTGCCATAAGTTCAAATGTTGCAACAACAGTTACGATGGTTGCGGATCCGCCTTCAATTATACTTGCTATAGAAACAGGAATGAATTTTTTTGATTTTTACTGGTTTTCTAACAGGGTGAGTATTGGGACATTATCTATTCTCGGAGTTGTTTTCGCTCTGCTTTCCCTTCTATTAATTTTTAGGAAATTGAATAAATCTTTTGAAATGGAGGATGAAAAAATAGAAGTTGATTATATTCCTTCAATTATTTTCATCTGCGGTGTTTTAGCGCTCGCAATAGCCCCGTATTTTGGAATAAGAGTTGGAATTGTTGGTATAATTGTTGGTATAATATCTCTTGCTTTTGGAAGAAGAAAAATAAAAGAAATGATTTTTGAATTTGACTGGAATTCTTTCTTTTTTATAACAGGAATATTTGTTGTTGTTTCCTCTCTTGAACTAACTGGCTTGCTGGGAGATTTTTCAAACTGGTTCGGAAAATTGGGAATAAAAAGCTCAAGCATAATGGTTGCAATATTAGTTTGGATTTCCGTTGCAATCTCTTCATTTGTCGATAATGTTCCATATACAATAATCATGATACCTGTATGCAGGCAAATAGCAAGCGTATTAAACATTTCTCCTTATCCTCTCCTCTTTGGCATGCTTATAGGCACTGGCATAGGAGGGAACATCACGCCCGTAGGAGCAACCGCAAATGTTTTTGCCTGCGGAATTCTGGAAAAGAATGGTTATAAAATAAAATTGAAAGAATACCTTAAGATAAGCCTTCCTTTCACAATTGTTGCGGTTGCAACCTCCCATCTCTTACTGCAACTTTTCTGGCTCTGAAGTATTGCAATAACTAAAATTTTGATAGGGAGAAAAATTTAAAAATTGTTAATCAATAATTTTTTTCATAATTGTGGCCTGGGTGGTGTAGCGGTAACATAAGGGACTGTGGATCCCTTGACCCGGGTTCAAAATGCAGCTTGCCTGCAAGTTGCGTGGAAATCCCGGCCCGGGCCCTCCCAAAATTTTTATTTATGTAAATTATAAAGGAAAGAATGATTTTACTTGCCATACTTGACGGATGGGGATATACAAACAATAAAATAGGCAATGCGATTTATTATGCAAAGAAGCCAAATCTTGAAAGATACTGGAGAAGCTTTTCTAAAACATTGCTTGGAGCAAGTGGTGAGGATGTTGGCTTACCTTCATGGCTCGCTGGCAATTCAGAAGTAGGGCATATAAATATAGGAGCGGGAAGAATTGTTGAGCAGGAATCTCTTAAAATTTTGAAAAGCATTGAGAATGGCGATTTTTTTGAAAATAAGGTTTTAAATGAAGCAATGAAAAGAGCAAAGAAAAGCAGGTTGCATCTAATGGGCTTAATAGGAGATGGAGGAGTTCATTCAATGATGGAGCATTTATATGGCCTTCTTGAAATGGCAAAAATTAAAGGAGTAAAAGAAGTATATATTCACTCCTTCCTTGATGGAAGAGATACTCCTCCTAAGAGTGCAATTGGTTATATAAAGCAACTGGAAGATAAAATAAGCGAGATTGGAGTGGGTGAAATAGCGAGCTTAATCGGAAGATATTTTGCAATGGATAGAGACAGAAGATGGGATAGAATAAAAAAAGCATATGATATGCTTGTAAAGGGGAGGAGGAGAAAAGTAATAAATGCGGAAGAAGGAATAAAAGTAGCCTATATGCAAGGCGAAACAGATGAATTTATAAGTCCTACGGTAATAAATGAAAAGGGAAGAATAAAAAATGGAGATGTTGTTATATTCTTCAATTTCCGCCCTGATAGAGCCCGCCAGCTAACTGAAGTATTTGTAAAGGAAGATTTTAATGCATTTCCTCGCTTGCCAATAAAAGTCCATTTTGTAACTCTAACAAAATACGATACTTCCCTGCCTGTGCCTTCCGCCTTTGAGAGCCAAATTGTAAATAATACACTCGGTGAAATAATTTCTTTAAACGGGCTAAAGCAAGTTAGGATTGCAGAAACAGAAAAATACGCCCATGTAACCTATTTTTTTAATGGAGGGAGGGAAGAGGCATTTAAAGGAGAGGAAAGAATTCTTACCCCTTCTCCCAAGGTTGCAACATATGATATGAAACCTGAAATGAGTGCTTATGAAATCACTGAAATTGCACTAAAAAATATGGAAAAATATGATTTTATTGTTATAAATTATGCAAATCTAGATATGGTTGGGCATACTGGCTCATGGGATGCTACTTTAAAGGCAATTGAAGTAGTGGATGAATGCATTGGAAAATTAGTTGATAAAGTTCTCAGCAAAAGAGGTATTGCAATAATAACCGCAGACCATGGAAATGCGGAAGAAATGTTCGATGGCAACGAAATTAAAACATCTCATACAAAAAATCCAGTTCCATTTATTGTTGCTGGTTTAGATGTAAATTTGAAGAAAGGGGTTTTAGGAAATATAGCACCAACAATTTTAGAGATAATGGAACTGGAGAAACCAAAAGAAATGATTGAAAGTTTGATAACATAAATTTATCCAAAAGCAACATCTAAAAACATCATAACCGCAAATCCAATTATAGCGGAAATGGTGGCAAGATCTGAATTTCCTCCTCTTTGTGATTCAGGAATAATTTCCTCCACAACAACAAAAATCATTGCCCCAGCTGCAAAAGCAAGAGCATATGGGAGAATTGATTTAAAAATAGAAGTTGCAAAAGCACCTATTACCGCAAAAATTGGCTCAACAAGTGCAGATAGTTGACCATACCAGAAACTTCTCAAGGAAGAGAACCCCTCTCCTTTTAAAGGCATGGAAATGGCCATCCCTTCGGGAAAATTTTGTATTCCTATACCAATTGCTAATGCTATCGCCCCATAAAAAGATGCCCCAGAAGCCACCGCTCCAAAAGCAACACCGATAGCCAAACCTTCTGGGATATTATGTAGGGTTATTGCAAGGACAAGCAATGTTGTTCTGCGCCATCTTGTTTTTATTCCCTCCGCTTCGCTTGTTTCAAGACCAAAATGGAGGTGAGGAAGAATTCTGTCAATAATCAAAAGAAATATACTTCCTGTTAAAAATCCTGCAATTGCGGGAAACCATGGAAAATTTTTTCCTTTCATCATCTCAATAGATGGTGCAAGTAATGACCAAAAACTTGCTGAAATCATAACACCACCAGCAAATCCAAGCATGCTTTTCAACAATTTTTTGTTCATCTCTTTGGTGAGAAAAACAATTGATGAGCCAAGTGCGGTTAGCCCCCAGGTAAAAAAACTCGCAATAAATGCCTGTATTACTGGATCAAAATTTTTTAAATATTCCAGCATAACAAAATTAACTAACTATTTTATCTATTTTTTCCTTCATATTCTTCCAATGTGTGCCCGCCCAGTATATTCTCCCGCAATTTTTGCAAATCCAGAATTCGCTCATATTTTCAAAAACATTTTCTGGGACTTTTCCTTTCACCTTTTCCTTTTCTATTTTCTCTATTTCAACATTGCAAATTGTACATCTCGAAAGGAAATTTTCTTCTTCCATGCTTATTTTAAATGCCTCAACCACTCTTTTTATTTGGCTATCTATATCTTTTTCCTCTATATATAGGGAATTTTTGTATTTTTCTGCAAGTTTTTTATCTCTTGTAAGCAAAATTCTCCCTTCCTTCATCGCATTTTCAATTATTTTCTCATCTTCCATATTTTTTAAATATAAAACATCATACCCAATTATGCGGAGCCATTTTGCAAGCTTTCCCAGCATTTCATCACATAAAAATTTCATTTGAATACAATATTTGAACACTTTTCAAGAGTTATTTTTGGTATCTTTGCCTTATATTTTTCTCTTACCATCCTGTCATAATTTTCCTCCCCCATTTCCTTTAAGATCTTCTCCCCTCTTTTCCTCTCCCTCTCCAGGCTTTCATTTACTTTCTGCGCCTCCTTCGGGCCTAGAATCTTTACAAAGAAATCCCAACCTACTCCTACTCCATAAGGAAGACCTTCTAAAAATACTTCTGTATCTTTTACTGGATAATTCCATATCCCTGTTGGCTCGTCTCCAAGCTTTGCGAGAGGAATTCCCATTGCAGCTTCATCCTCAGGACAAAATGTTGGGTCCGCAACAACCCACTCGCCATCTATCATAACCTGTGCGGTTCCATGAAGCATAAATGTTCCAAAAGCATCATACCATCCCTTTACTATAGGTGAAACTTCAACCATCGCTTTATACATCGGCTCTATTAAGGCAAGAGTGTAGAGATGATATCTTGCTTTCAGCCCGCCCGCCCTGCAGAGGGCAGCGAAAAGGGAAAGCTGATGGACACATGTTCCACAGCCGTTTTTAAGTGTTTCCACCACATCAGTCATGGGCACAAATGCAAGCTTGATATTTCTCTTTACAAAGTTGAAGACGCTTTCCGCATATTCCCATTCACTTTTTTTAAAAGCTCCTAGCTCGTTTGCCATCGCAATTATCTCTTTTGCACGGCAATTGCATAAATGAGTTGGGCGGAGATATCTTTCATTTGATTTGCAAAATTTCATACCTTCCCTATATTCTGGTATTCCATAATTTGGCTTATTTTTAAACCATTCAACCTTTTCTCCCATATGTTGCTGAATTACAAGGCGAGGATGTTTTGCCATGGTTAATAATAAAGCGGGCATAGTCCTGACTACATTTCTAAACATCCTCCATGGCATTATATATCCTTTTTCTATCCAAGATATCATATTACTCAAGCATCAATTTTCTCATTTCTTCCGCACAACCCCTTATCTCCTCTCCTTTTATCCTTTCTATCTCAGGCTGGAGCACAGGAGTTGCTCTATCACAAGCGGGGCATCTTTCATGCAATCTAACCTTATCACCTGTCACTATAAAGCCTGGATAGCTTAATGCAATACCATCAAGAAATGCAAACCTTCCTTCTTCGCCATATGAAACCTCCTCCCCATTCTCATCAACCACTAAAGGATGGAAATAGGTATTTGGGATATGCAAATAATGCCCTTCAGGACAATGAACCATGAAAGCATTTGCCTCAACCATTCCATACAAATCCAAGCAATTTTTCTGAGGAATACCAAAAAGCCTGTTAACCCTCTCCCTGAAATCCTTCACCGGCATCCTCTTGTCCTCATATATCTTCCACCCTCCCCCAGTAAGCACCGCCCCATTATCGCCAAAATCAAACCTTTTGCCTTCCTCCATCATCCTTTCCATCACCATATGCAGAATAAATGGAGCACCAACAAAACCAACTCTTTCCCTATTTTCATTTTTTTCTTCCGCCCAGGAAATTATATTTTCTATCATTTTTTCGTTCATTTTCTTGGTTGCATGCCTGGCCATTTTGCTCATCATTTTTTCCTTGAAAGTAAATGAAATCCCCATTGAAATGCGAAGTAACTGGGTTGTTATCTTCCTATCTATTGCAACCCTCACATCTTTAATTAAATCAAATAAAACATTTGTTACCTTCCCAACATAAATATTTGTTTTCTTTGGGTTTGGAAAGAGCAGATAAGCGCTGTTATCATATTCATACCACTCGCTCAACATCTCAACCGCACATCTTGCTATTGCATATTGCCCCATCTTATAAGTTTTTTCATCTCTTGGTATAAATGTGAATTTTCCTGTTGTTCCACTGCTATAACAAACTGTAATCCCCGCTTGCTGGAAAGCTTCTATAACATCATCATAGGATGGATCTCTTCCTTTTATAATCACTTTTGGCACTTCCACAGACATTAAATTTGCCAGCCATATTGCAAATTCCCTGCCACTTGGATAATCTTTGAAAAATTTATGTGTGATCAGAGGAATCTTATTAAAATCTTCAATGCTTTTTATATCATCAGGCGTTATACTTCTTTCCTTGCAAAGATTTCTATAAAATTTATTATTTTCATAATGATGTTTAAAAACATATTTTATTGCATTAAATCTATATTCATCCGCTTTTTCTTTAGACATGTTATACATGCTGGATGGCTCATAAATTGCCTTTTCTGAAGCATTTGATATTTTATCTGGCAAATAACTTCTCAATATATTATCTATTTTGCCCTTGATATCCTTCTTGATTTCAAGCATTGAAAGATATAGAAAGGGAAAAATAAAATAATTTTTTAAATAAAAATTTAATTTTTTTAAATTTTAGTTAAACTCTAAAGAAACTTTGGCATTTCTGACAGATTTGGAAGATATTTTCTAAATCTTTCTGGCCAGTTCTCTGGGTAAATTCCTTTTTGAGCAAGAAATGCAACCGTCCATCTTTCTAACCCAATTCCAGAACAACCGCTCCATAAATCGCTTTTTTGAGCTTTTATATTGAATGCCTTTACATATTTATCCCCTACTATTGAAATATTCTGTATCTCCAGCCATTCCTCGCTTCTATCTCCTCTGTAAGGAAGATATGCCTCGAAATCTATTGTTCCTTTTATTTCATCTTCTTCGCTCGCGACTAAGCCCGCCTGCTGGAGATAGAAGGGGGTTACTTTTGCCATCCTCCATTCTAAGTCAAGAATTTCATCAAATACATGCCTATACCTAGCCATCAATTTTTCTCTAACTTCAATAAGCTGTTCTTTTGTTCCAATATATACAATTTCTATCCTGTGAAATTCATCAACTCTCTCAATTCCATGTTTCCCACCCGCTTCATATCTATCAGATGGGGTAGAGCGATCAAATATTAGCAATGGTAAGCTATCTTCTGCAATTGTCTTTCCAGCAAGAGATGCATAGATATTAGGGCACTGGG
The DNA here is from genome assembly GCA_014361195.1 of Thermoplasmatales archaeon. Lineage (NCBI taxonomy): Archaea > Methanobacteriati > Thermoplasmatota > Thermoplasmata > Thermoplasmatales > Thermoplasmatales archaeon. The sequence goes on from JACIWA010000001.1 coordinate 254,768, forward strand.
CATAACATACTCCTTCTTTTGGCGGTTTCAAATTTTTAATCAATTCCTCCTCGCTCACTTCTTTCCTTATTTTAAGCAGATCAACAAAATTCTCCCATTCTTTTGCTTCCCTGCTCTTTGGCTCACATATATAATAAATTTCTCCTGGCATGCCTTCCAGATGGCCCGTTCTTATCCAAGTATCAAAGGAAACATGCATCGGCTGAATTATTTCTGAAAAGCCAAGAGGAGCAATAACTTCATTTATTGCAATCCTCTCCATCGCCCGCATGATTGCGGCTGCTGGCGGGAAGTAGAACCATTTTCCTTTCCCCATTAACTTTATCCATCCCAGCCTTATCATTTCTTCAGAAGGGTCTTTATCCCAAAAAATTTTCTTTTCCTTGCTCTGCCAGATTAAATTCCAGTATTCCTTTTTCCCTTCATAGTATTGAGTGGATATTTTCTCATTTATTCTTTTTATTATCCTATCAACATAATTTTCTCTCAGAAATTCCTCTCCTTTATCGGAGATAACAATTTTTGCATTTTTATCTTTTATTTCAACATCAGCAAATGGAATTGATATGCTTTTCATTGGCTCTTTATCCAATTCAAACTCAACCTCATATCTTTCAAGATGCAAATCTCTAACCCCTATTTTCATTCTTCCGAGAAATTCTTCTAGTTTTTTTACTATCCTTAAAGCCCATTCATGGCTCCTCCTTTTTTCAGAAATTATTCTTAAAAAAATCTTATTTTCTTTTATTTCCCACCTCAATTCTGCATCAATTGATAAATTAGCAAAAAATGGCGCCAAATTTTCTTTTTCTACTGGCTTGCTTGTTGTCACACTACATTCCAGATCAAATTTCATCGAAGTAAAATACAAAGATATTTAAAATTTGTTTGTTTTATTTCCATGCTCTCTGTTGGAGTGCTTGCTTCTGGAAGAGGAACAAATTTACAGGCAATAATGGATGCTTGTGAAAAGAAAATAATAAATGCAAGAGTTGAGGTAGTTATAAGCGATAATGAGAATGCATTTGCTCTGGAAAGGGCAAGTAAAAAAGGAATAGAGGCAATATATGTGGATGGAAAGGATAAAAGAAAGCATGAAGAGGAAATAGATAAAATATTTGAAAGAAAAGGTGTTGAATTGATTGTTGGAGCTGGCTATATGCGAATTCTCTCACCCTGGTTCATAAACAGATGGAAATACAGGATAATAAATATACATCCTTCATTGCTTCCCTCATTTAAAGGAATAGATGCCCAGAAACAAGCTTTGGAATATGGAGTTAAAATAGCGGGTTGCACAACCCACTTTATGGATGAATTGCCCGACCATGGCCCAATAATATTGCAAGCAGCGGTAAAAGTAAAGGAAGATGATACAAGAGATACTCTTGCGGAAAGAATTCTACAGGTTGAGCACCAGATATTGCCAAGAAGTATAGACCTGTTCGAAAAAAAGAGGTTGATAGTGGAAGGAAGAAAAGTAAGAATATTACCAGGCGACACATGGCTTGACAGATATCGCTACCCAGATGTATTATATTCAGAAGGATACTAATGCGGGCGCCGGGATTTGAACCCGGGCAACAAGCTTGGGAAGCTCGTGTCATAACCCCTAGACCACGCCCGCTAAATGATAATTATGAAGAAATATTTTAGAGTTTTGAATGGGCCTGCCGAGATTTGAACTCGAGTCACCAGCACCCCAAGCTGGTAGGATACCAGGCTACCCCACAGGCCCTAATTTTAATATCCATTTCCCTAAAAAACTTTTTTATCTAAAAACAATTACAGGACACTCTTCCATACATTTTAAGCAATGAATGCATTTATCGTTTACCCATGCCTTTCCATCTTTTAAATAAATTGCTCCTTGTTCACATTTCGAAACACATATTCCGCATCCAACGCAATTTATTGCCCTGTAAATCAAATCCTTTACTGTTTCCTCATTTCTCTTTTCCCCCAGCATCTTCATAAAATTTTTTATCCTTTCTTCATTTCCTTCTATAACATATTCTCTTTCCATCTTTATTTCATAGGGTTTATCAAACCATTTTGGCTTTTCCCTCCATCTCCATAATCCCAGGCTTATCCATTCCTCGGGCAAATTATTTTTCTTCGAAAATTTAATCAGGAATTCATTAAAATCATCCCATCTCTCGTGCTTTTTAATCTCAAACTCCGCAAGATCGCAAGCGGGGCACAGCCAGCAACCAATCCTGCTAAATCCTTCCTCATATAATTTATTCCATTTAACCTTTTTATTGAATAGATACAGCCAAACATGCATTGCACTCCAGTTCTGGATGGGTGAGGCACCTATTTGCCCATGCACCCATGGATTTTTCCAGATACTTCCATGCTTTTCCCTTCCAAAAGATTCATATCTTCTCTGGCCTATAAAAGAAAGAACACTTGAACCGAAATTTTTTCTTATAGCTCTTCCCGCGACGCCAAGCTTGCATGTTTTACAGCACCACCTATAATCTCTTGCAGGAGGACCAAAAAAATCAATGCTTTCCCAGAATATATTGCCCGCACTTTCCTCTATTAAATTAATTCCAAATTTATCCGCAACTTCATGCACATGTCTTTTTGTTTCATCAAACTCCAAGCCAGTGTCTATAAATAGCATTGGAAAATCATATCCACCTTCCATAGCTAAAAGAAGGGTTGCAAGGCTATCTTTTCCTCCGCTAAATGAAACACTTTTTGGAATATTATATCTATTTGCAATTTTTTCAATGAAGGAAATTGCCTTCTTTTCCGTCTCTTCTATCACATCACCATTTTCCTCAATGATCTTTTTCCATCCATTTTCTTCTTTCCTTTCACATTTTTCTTCTTTCCCTCTCCATCTCACCTTTATCGCCATTCCTCTTTTCATTTCATCCGCATTCATTCTTGCTTTCCCAGTTGCGATCACCTCTCCTTCCTTATTTAAAATAACTACTTCATCTCCTTTTCTAACATTTCCATCAATTTCAACTATTCCGGGAGCCATCAAATTTGATGTTTTCAATATCGCTTCTTCCGCCCCCCTATCCGCAATAACATATCCTTTTTTTATCTCCAACAAAGACATATACCAGGGACGAGGCTGAAAATAAAATTTTTTGTAGAAAATATCATAATAAAAAATTCCGGCAACTTTCCCATCAATAATCACCTCATCACTCCTATCTATAGATGGAATAGCATTCAAAATTGTATTTTCCGGCAGATAATAGTCACCAAATTCTTCAATTATTTTTTTCTTTATCATTTCTCTATCAAAATCAAATGAAGGGCGCACATCCCCTGGAGGGGTAATCTTTACTTCTTTTGCCACGCTTCCACAGGAGCATCTCTCCTTTAGAACGGGAAGATTGCAATCCTCACAATATTTAAGCGGTATTTTTCCTAAATAAATCACAGGATTAAAAGATGCATATATAATAAATATTTGCCTTATATTTGCCGACACAGCATCAAAATCGAATAAATTAAATAAGGAAAAAATAATTAAATTAATGGTGGTTGCAATATCTCCAGGAAAAATAATACTTTTCGGGGAGCATGGAGTTGTATATGGTAAGCCATGTCTATCTGTTGCAATATCCCTCAAAGTTGCGATCAGTGTTGAAAAAAGCGATTCAACAAAAATAAATGACGATCCCTTAAATGAAAAAAAACACTCTTATATATCAAAAGCTATAGAAAAATTATGGAAAGAAGGAGGAGGAGTTTCAATTTCAACTTTTTCTCAAATTCCGTCTGCAAGCGGGCTTGGTTCATCTGCAGCTTTAACAACCGCTTGCGTCGCATCCCTCCTTTCAATGAATGGAAAATTTAGCCTTCCAGAGGTTGCTAGAAAAAGTTTTGAAGTGGAGTATGATGTTCAGAAAATAGCTAGTCCAAATGATACATCAGTTTGTGCAAAAGGCGGGGCTATTTTTGTATCAAATAAAAGGGGGGATAATTTTTTATGGTCAATAGAAAAGGATGGGAAGGAATGGTACATACACTCTGTAGAATTGCCACCGATGAAATTTGTTATTGGCAATACTGGAGCTAAATCAAAAACACCATTGGTTGTAAAAAAAGTTGAGAAATTTGTAAAACAATCATCTTTTGCAAAGGAATTGCTGGAAGAAATGGAGGATATAGTTATTGAAGGCAAAAAAGCCCTCGAAAAAAATGATTACGTTGGGCTCGGCGAAATAATGAATAAAAATCAGAAAATTCTTCACACGATTGGAGCTAGTTCAAGGGAAATCGAAAAGCTAATAGATATTACCAGGAAGGCGGGAGCATATGGTGCAAAACTTACAGGAGCTGGGGGAGGAGGGAGCGTAATAGCAATAAGTGATGAGCCAGAAAAAATTGTTAAGGAGATGAGAAGCAGGGATTGCGATGCATTTGTTGTTTCGGTTGCAAAGGAAGGAGTTAAGGTTTGGAGTTGAATTTTTCATAAAAGATTTATATTTGGAGTAGTATATATCGAGATGGAAAGCATATCGGAGAAAATAAAAAAGAATAATATAAAATGGGTCCAGATCCATTTTGTTGACTTGATGGGAAGGCTAAGAGTATTGCATCTTCCTTCAAGCAAATTCTTTAGTGAGGATATATTTAAAAGCGGTATAAATTTTGATGGTTCATCTGTTGGCATCAGCAGTATTGAAAAATCAGATATGATATTGATCCCAGATAAAGAAACTTTTTCTATTCTACCGCATGAAAATGATGAAGCAAAGATTATGGCCGATATATACGATGCCAATCTTAACCCTTCTCCTTTTGATTCAAGAAGAATTCTCAAAAGTGCGGTAAAAGAATTAAAAGATTATGAAGTAAAGATATCTCCAGAAATAGAGTTTTATGTTATTAGAGAAGTACATGATATGCCAAAAAAGGGTGGATATTTTGCTCCTCCTCCATTTGATGAAATGAAAAATTTCAGGAAATGTCTATCTGAGATTTTAGCTCAGAGTGGCTACAATATTAAATATCATCACCATGAAACTGGATCAAATCAACATGAAATTGAAATTGGTGAAATGGATGCAATTTCCTCTGCTGATTTCTGTATCTATTTTAAATATATAGCTAGAGAAATTGCAAAAAGGCATGGAATTAAAATTACTTTTATGCCAAAGCCATTTTCTGATGATGCAGGGAGCGGGATGCATATTCATATTTCATTGTATAAAAATGGAAAAAATGTTTTCTATGATAGAAATGATGAATATGGATTGAGCAAAATTGCAAGATTTTTTATTGGAGGTGTTTTAAGTCATGCAAGAGGAATATCTCTTTTATCAAATCCAACCTCAAATTCATATAAGAGGCTTGTTCCAAATTTTGAGGCGCCTGTTTATGTGGCGTGGGCGAGACATAATAGGAGTAGCTTAATAAGGATACCTGCAAAAAAAGAAGTAGATATAGAGATAAGAAATGGTGATCCTTCTGCGAATCCTTATCTATTTTTCTCAGCGGTTATATATGCGGGGATAGATGGAATAAGGAATAAAATCGAATTCGAGCCTGTGGAAGAAAACATATATGAAATGGATGAAGAAGAAATTAAGAGAAGAAAAATAAAAAAGCTTCCATCAACACTTATTGAAGCGGTGGAGGAGTTTGAGAAAGATGAAGTTATAAGAAATGCAATTGGAGAAGCATCTAAAACCATAGTGGAGAGAAAAAGAATGGAATGGAATGAATATATGTTAGAAGTTACACCTGTAGATTATAGATTATATATGGACTGCTGAATTAAAGGGATAGTTTTAAATATAAATTTTAATTCTGATGAGAGATGACAAGAATGTTAGTTATAGAAGATGAAGAGCCGATTCAGGAGTTAATAAAGGAGTATCTCTCTCCATTGAAGTTGGAAATTTATCAAGCATTTAGTGGTGAAGAAGGAGTAGAAAAATACCGGGAGCTTTTTGAAAAGAAAAAAAAGCCGGATATAGTAATAATGGATTTGAAATTGCCTGGTATAGATGGAGTTGAAGCAACAAGAAGAATATTAAAAATTGACCCTGAAGCAAATGTTTATGGATTCACCGCTTATTTTGGCACACAATGGGCAAAAGAACTAGAAAAAGCGGGAGCAAAAGGGGTAATAGCTCGCCCGGTCGGTTTTGATGGTTTTAGGGAAATAATAAAAGAATTGCTTAACATATAGTTTTATCTACTAAACCAAAGCTCTTCTGGTATCTCTGAATAAATATCTTCGTAATCTTCCTCCACCTTCTCTTCTTTTTTCTTTTCCCTCTTCTCCTTGTATTTTAATATAGCTTCTTTATTAAGGCACCAATAATGGGTGCGCCAGCTCCTTCCATCATAAATAGTTGTTTCCTCCCTTTCAGTTAGAAGCATACCCTCTTCCTCTAGAATATAGAAGAGTTGTCTATCTTCTGGCTCCAAAATATTATCAATTATTCTGTCTTCAAAGCCAAACAAATCCATGACAAAATTTGCATCCTTTAAAGCGGATTCATAGTCAGTATCTGTGCGATAAGCTATTGCCATCGCCAGATCTTCAAGAGTTATAATCATAGGAAACATAAATATTCCTTATATAAAAATTTAGCGGTGTCATTGCTTTGTTGCATAAATATTAAAATAGCCTAAACCTATTTACTCTTGGGATGGGTTATGAAAAGACAAAGATGGATAAAAATACATCGATAAAAGAGATTGGGTATATAACGAAAAACTTATGGCTCATGGAGAAGCGTATATTTCTCTAGATTTTATTAACTCTGGAACAAAAAGTTAGAAAAATTAAACAAAAACAAGGTTGGTGCACTTCATTATCCGGGCTCTCTAATAATATTTTTGGCATATCTCCATACCTTACTGGGTATAGATTATAGGGGTCTGGAAGGATTTTTAAGGGGGCTATCCAAGTTAGTGAGTTTTAGGGTGCCAGACTATTCTACGATATGCAGAAGAGTAAATAGGAGAGCTCCAAATAAGAAACACCTTAACCCAATATGAAGAAAAAGAAGTTGTGATATCACTCGCCTTACTGGTGTAAAGGTAACAAAGAGGTGAGTAGATGCGACATAAATGGAAAGTTCGCAGAGGTGGATAAAAGAAAACAGGTAGTGGGTATTGCGGTCAATGATGAAAAGACATGATAACGAAGAATTTGAAAATTTAGTAAATCAATCTATAGAAAATGTAGAGGCAAAAGGAGGCAAGATTGTACAGGCAAACGCAGATAGTGCATACGATTCCAACGAAAATTTTCAAAACTTAACAAGCATCGTATTAGGGCAGGAATAAAAATCAGAAGAAATGCAGGTCCTACATTTAAAACTAAAAAACAGAAAAAAGTACGCATGTGATTTCCGTAAACTAGGTTATGAAAGGTGGCGTGATAAATATGATTATGGTAAGAGATGGTATACTGAAAGCGTTTTCTGAATCAAACGTAAATCTGGAGAATATGTACGTGCTACAAAACTAGAAAACATGTTTCATGAAGTGGAATTAAAGTATTTTTTCTATAATGCCTTGATACAGTATGATATAACTAATAGGACGCTATGGGCAGACCCGTAAGAAAATCTAAAAATAAAAACATAGATTAAATGAAAGACTAGAAATCGGTTAATTATGCAACAAAGCAGGTTAATATTATGATTTTATGAAGCTTTTATATCTATGGATGGGTAAATTTTTAAATAAAATATACATAACAGCATGAAAGATAAAATAGCGAATGCCATTGCGGATTTAATTTCTTCCGCAGTAATTGATCTGCCATCAGATGTGGAGAAGGCATTGATAAAAGCAATGGAAAAAGAGGATGAAATTGGAAAAGCACAGCTTAAAGCAATTTTAGAAAATGTTGATCTCGCAAGAAAGCAAAAGAAACCAATTTGCCAAGATACTGGAACACAAACTTTTTTTGTAAGAGTTGGAACAAATTTTCCATATATAGATATAATTGAGGAAGCAATTATTGAAGGAGTGAGAAGAGCAACAAAAAATATACCATTGCGTCCAAATGCGGTTGACTCATTAAAAGGAAAAAATAGCGGAGATAACACAGGAAATTTTGTCCCTCCAATTCATTGGGAAATTTTTAAGGGTGACGATTGCTTTATTACTGCAATGCCAAAAGGAGGGGGTTCAGAAAATGCTTCTATTGTAAAAATGCTTCCTCCTGGAGTGGGAATTAAAGGAGTAAAGAAATTTGTGCTTGAATGGGTTGCTTCGCTCGGCGGCGACCCGTGCCCGCCAACTACTGTTGGGGTGGGCATTGGAGGAAGTGCGAATGTGGCCATGGATTTGGCAAAGAAGGCACTTATAAGGAAAATAGGTGAAAAGAATAGAGACAAGGAAATTGCAAAAATCGAGGAAGAGCTTCTGGAAGCAATAAATTCAACTGGTATAGGAGCAATGGGGCTAGGAGGAAAGACAACAGTGCTTGATGTACATGTTGAAGTTGCTCATCGTCACCCTGCATCTCTTCCTGTTGCTATAGCCCTTCAATGCTGGGCAAATAGAAGGAAAAGTATTAAAATTGATAAGGAGGGGAGAATATGGAATATAGATTAAATCTGCCTGTTGGCGAAGAAGATATTTTGAAGATAAGAGCGGGAGATGTTATTTATGTAAGCGGAACAGTTGTGACCGCAAGGGATGAGGCACATAAGAAAGCAATAGAGATGTTTGATAAAAAAGAAAAATTGCCGATTGATTTCTCAAAGGTTGCAATTTATCACTGCGGGCCAATTGTGAAAAAAGAAGCTTCATCCTGGGTCGCCATCGCAGCGGGCCCAACAACAAGCAGGAGGATGGAATTATTTGAATATGACTTTATAAAAAGATTTGGAACAAGGATAATAATAGGGAAGGGAGGAATGGGTAAAAAGACAAGCGATGCGTGCAAGGAATTCAAAGCTATTTATGCATCTTTTACTGGAGGAGCTGCGGTTTTAGCTGCAAATGCAATTAAAAAAGTTAAAAATGTTTTCTGGCTTGAAGAGCTTGGTATGCCAGAAGCTTTATGGGTGTTTGAAGTTGAAAACTTCGGTCCCCTCATAGTTACAATAGATGCTCATGGAAGAAACATAACTGAAGAAGTGAAGGAAAAGGCTCAGGAAGTAGTTAAAAAAATTGAATTTGAAGAATAGATTCATTAGGAAAATGCTTGAGGAAAAACAGGTTCTTTTTCTACTCTAAAAAGATGTATTTGAGATAACTCTTGCTAAAAAATTTTGAAAAAAGAAGAATTGCTCCCTTCCTTATTATGGAGTAATAAAAAACAAGGAGATTTTCTGGAAAAGGAAACAAAGAAAACATATTTAGGAAGCGAAATTTTCCACTTGGATAAAAATAAAAAGAAAATTTTATAAAAATATTTAGGTTTAAGGTTGGTGAAAAATGATAGGAATAGTTATATTGTATAAGCTGAAAACTCCTATGAGTAAGGCAGAGGTTAAGAAAGCAAAAGAGGAATGGGAGAAATTCAAAAAATCAATAAAAAAAGATGTTAAATTGATAGGAGAATATGCTCACGCATGGGGAACATCATACAATGGCTTTATGCTCATGGAAGCAAAAAGCTTTGATGCTTTTCAGAAATTCTGGGGAGAATTCAGGGATGTAACAAGATGGTATGCCATAGAAACCCACACTATATTTGGTGAAAAAGAATAAAAGATAAGTTACAGTAAATCTATTGCCCCTATTTCGTGCAAATCACTTATCCTATTTGATTTTATCATTGAATTGGAAATTGTATATAGCACATCATCGATATATAAAGAGCGAGTAATCTTGTAATTGTAATCAAAGCCTGAATAAATATCCACCACGAACTCATCGTATTTTTCATCTCCAGAAATCAAATCAATTTCAATGTATGCATAACCATTATCCTTTATTCTGAATAAATAGGTGTAAATCTCCTCTCCTCCATTGGCTTCATAATTTTTTTCGATTAATTCCACCACATTTTTGTCATATTTATCTATTACCCAATTTTTATCCCTTTCGCATTTCAGATTTATTTTAATATAATCTCCTTTCTTGGCGGATAAATAGTGGTAATGAATATCGCTTTCATTATAGGTATAGTTATATGTGTATGTTTTTTCTTTAATTTGCTCATGAGATATTCTTCCTCTGTAGGAAATTCCTTCTTCAGCTGAAATATTAAAAACATAAACTCCCCTGAATTCATTCCATATTTCTACAGGAATAACAAGCATATTTTTTGATTTACTTAAAAGAAAAGCATGATGATCCCAAGATGCTTCAGAAAATGCTTCCTTTATTACATATTTCGATAACTCTTTTGGAGAGGAGAAATTCGAAACATCAAATAGAGCAACTTTTAGCCCTATTCTCCTTCCTTCCTCATCCGCTTCAAAACCAACTCCTATTAAATGCCCTTCATCGTAAATATGTAAATATTCGGAAGCACCTGTAACCTTCAAATTTCCCGGCTCAACTGGCATGAAGGGATTGCTCAAATCTATAACAAAGAGCGGATCAATCTGGCGGAATGTTACAAGGTAAAGAATATTGCCCATAAATCTCGCGGAATAAACCTGCTCCCCCTCCGCCAGCCCCTCAAGAGAGCCAACAATTTTTAGCTCTTTATCCAACACATATACGTTATTTTTTGATTCCGAAACGCTTCCATTCCACCATTCCGCCCGCTTTGTGGTTACTACTCTTAAGTAGCCATTATGCTCGTCCATTGAAAATTGATTCAGGATATGCCCTACTACACTTCCACTTGCTTCCAGCTTTATATCTTCTCCATCTATTTTAAATCTATATATTGTAGTTTCTTGCGATGGCTTAACGCCTTCTACCCATATATACCAGTAATTTGTTGTCACAAGATAAATGTTTGAATGAGAAACATAAATTGTGCTTGAATCACCCAGCATAAAAGTTTTCTCACTGCTTTTTCCGCTAGATATATTGATTGCGGAGATAATTGTATAAGCGTAATAGTTTTGAGGAGCATCAACATATTCTATCTCTTCTGGAGGAATTTCATTCACTCTTTCATTTTTTTCTATTCTTGGGAGAGGAATTTCTTCATAATAGTAATATATTGGCTGATTTGAGATAATATAAATTGTTTCATTAATCATCCTTGAGTTGGAATAAAAACCGCTGACACTGTAATTAAAATATAATGATGGGCTTTCTTTATCTGATATATTATATACTTGCAAAACTGTTTTTGGAGAGTAATATCCTTTATCTTCCTCCGCCCTGAGTATAGGGTACCATCTATAAGAGCCAATTATTCCTAGTTTATCCCAGTTGATAAAAATTCCCTGTATGCTATAATCAACCTTGATGGAAGATAAAATTTTTAACTCGTCCGCTTTTATAATGAAAACCTCCTCACCTTCATTTTTTGTAGTAACTTTATATATAAATTCTCCATCTGTTTTAACAATATCCGCCTCATCTACTCCTTCTACTTGAACATTTGTAGTTGAAAAATCTTTTTCCGCTTTCAACTGAGCATCAAGAGTAATCCCCTCAGCATCAAAAGTAATCAACTGAGTCTCTCCTCCCTTAGCATTATTTTTTATAAAGGAAACCATCTCTTCATATGAATTAAATCTCTTTATTTTTCCTGAAAATGCCTCAATTTTTGAAGGCACAAATAGAATTGCAAATGTTGCTATCGCTACCACCGCAATTATTGCTATTGCAACAATTTTCTCTTTCATGTGCCTATATACAAGTTTTATATTTAATTGTTTATAGATTGTTATCCAACTTGTTAATCTTCCCAGATAGCATCTAAAACTTCAACAATTTTTTTTGCCTTCTTTTCTCCTATCCCTTCAACTTCTTTCAGCTCCTCAAAATTTGCATTCATTACATTTCTTACACTTTTAAATTTGCTTAAAAGTCTTTTTGCTAAAATAGCAGAAACATTTGGCAAACCCTCAACAACAAATCTCTGCCATTCTTTTAATTCCATTTTTGGCTTTTTCCCTCTTAAAGCAATTTCTCTTTTATTTTTTAATTGCTCCCTGCATGCAATTGAATAAATTATAAAAGAAGTCTCCTCTTTATTATCTGTTTTTATCACTGGAATGTTATAATCAACTAAAATGCACGCTATTGCTCCATAAAGTGCTTTGAAATTAAAATCTCTACAGGTTTCTTCATTTTCTATAATAAGCAAGGGCTTTTCATATCCTTCCTTTAATCTTATTATTTGATCAAATATTCTCTTCTTTATTATTGAATCAATGAAATCGTCCATTGTTTTTCTTTCGATACATATTCTCTCGCTTACAACATAATCCCCAACCACAAGCTGTTTTATTTCAACATCCGCAATTGAGGAGAGAAGAGAGGGTATCCCAGAAAAATATTCCCTTGAATCCGCTATAATTTTTATTTTTTGCATAAAGTAAAAAATTAAATTTTTATATTTATTTTGCTTAAGATATTATGATAATTGCTCCATCTCTCCTTTCTGCGGACTTTTCTCGCCTGGCGGAGGAAATAAAAAAATTGGAAGATGCAGAAGCGGACTGGCTTCACCTAGATGTAATGGATGGAAATTTTGTCCCAAATATAACATTTGGCCCTTGCGTTATAAAAAGCATCAGGAAAATCACAGATATGCCCTTCGATGCACACCTGATGATTGAAAAGCCCGAGCAACATTACTTAAATTTTTTATCTGCTGGAGTAGATATAATAACTGTTCATGTCGAAGCTACAAAATCTCTTTACAGGCTCTTGGAAGAGATAAAAAAGAATTGCAAGGCAGGAATTGCATTGAATCCCGCAACACCTCTCTCTTCAGCAGAAAATGTTCTAGATACCATAGATTTGCTTCTTATAATGACAGTTGAGCCAGGTTTCAGCGGACAGAATTTCATAGATAAAATGGTTAAAAAAGTAAGAATGGCTAAAAAGATGATAGGTAAAAGGGAAATTTATCTCGCAGTGGATGGAGGGGTGAATGATAAAAACGCAAAAATTTTGAGGGAGGCGGGCGCAGATGTGCTTGTGTCTGGCTCCTATATATTTAGCAGTAAAAACTATAAGGAGGTAATAAAAAAATTAAGACTTTAACTTTTCTTCAAGTTTTTTAATCTTTAATCTTATCTTTTCCAGTTTTTTTTCATATTTCTCCTTTAATTTTTTATATTTTTTCTCTGACAGCTCTCCTTTCCTTTTCTCCAATTCTTCTATATCTTTCCTTATCATCCCTCTTATTTCATTCAGCTCTTCAATTTTGTCTTTTATTTTCTGATTCATGCACAGTAATTTAAATAAAAAGAAAAACTTTACTATTATGGAAGTTAAAAGATACCTTGGCTTCGGCTTTGAATCAAATGTCTATCTTATAAAAACCGAGAAAATTGCTATTATCGATACTGGAACAGGTTTTTATTCAAAAAATTTAATAAACCAGCTGGAGAAGGAGATAAATATGGAGGAAATAGATTACATAATCCTAACTCATGAGCATTTTGATCATTGTGGAGGAGCTAAAGAGCTAAAGGAATTAAGCAACTCAAAGATAGTTGCACACAAAAATTCTTCCTATATAATTGAAGAAGGGCTTGATATAAGTGCCTCCTTTTTCAATGCCATTCAGCCAAAAGTTGAAATTGATTTGAAAGTCAGAGGAGGAGAGGAAATAGATTTAGGAGATATTAAATTAAAAATTTTACATACACCAGGTCACTCAAAAGGAAGCATAAGTATTTATGAGGAGGATAGCAAATCCCTCTTTTCTGGAGATACAGTATTTGCCTATGGAAATGTTGGAAGAACAGATTTTTTTGGCGGGGATTTTGAAGAGTTGAGAAGTTCAATAAAAATTCTTAGCTCGCTAGAAGTTAAAAATTTATATCCAGGGCATGGAGAATATATCCTGAATAGCGGTGGAAAGCACGTTGCAATGGCAGAAAAAATGTTAGATAAATTTTAATATATTTTATATTTTCAAAATAGTCAAGATAGCAGGGGTTGCCGAGCTTGGACAAAGGCGCAGGCTTGAGGGGTCTGTCTCGTAGGAGTTCGAGGGTTCAAATCCCTCCCCCTGCACTAATTTTAACCATTAAAAATATGCGGGCGCCGGGATTCGAACCCGGGCATTGAGCTTGGAAGGCTCATATCCTAACCAGCTAGATCACGCCCGCTGTATGTAAAAACAAAAGGATATTTTAAAATTTTTGCGATGGTTTTATTTATTTGTAATGCTTTGTTTTTATGAAAAAGAGCTTAATTTTTGTTATATTTCTTCTTATTCTTTTGCCATCTGAGGATTTCAATGGTAATAAAAATTGGGAGATAGAAACAATTGATATGCAGGAGAATATAGGAATGGATACAAGTATATGCATATTCAATGAAGATATTTTTATTTCGTATTATGATGTTGAGAGAAAGATTTTAAAGCTCGCATCTTTTGTAAATGGGAAATGGGGCATAGAAATAGTTGATTCAGGAAATGTAGGAATTTATTCTTCAATTGCTGTTGATTCCTATGGACTCTTGCACATAGTTTATTATGATGCGAATAATGATAGCCTTAAATATGCAAAAAAGAACAATTTCTGGAAAATTGATACACTGGATTATGGAGGTGTTGGAAAACATGCATCAATTGCAATTTCAAATGATATTGTTCATGTAAGCTATTATGATGAAAGAAATGGAAATTTGAAATATGCAAGAATTGAAGGAGATGAAAAGAGCATAGAAATAGTTGATTCAGGAAATGCAGGAATTTATTCTTCAATTGCTGTCGATGCGTTTGGGCGTCCGCATATAAGTTATGGTAATGTAAGAGGAAAGCTATTTTATGCATTTTTAAAAGATGGAAAATGGATTATAGAAGAAATTGATAAAAATAGTGTAATATGGGAATCAACTTCAATTGCAATTGATAATCTCTCGCACCCCCACATATGCTATTATGATATTTCAAGAGATGATGTTTGGTTTTTAAAGCACGCGTATTTTGATGGTAAAAAATGGAGGGTGGAGGTTATAGACCCTGATTTGATAGGATTTTATAATTCAAAGGGTGCATCAATTGCAGTCGATTCTTATAAAAGAATTCATGTTGCATATTTTGGATGGAAAGGATGGGATTTGAAATATGCTTATTTTGATGGAGAATGGCATCTGGAGAAAGTAGATGAAGAAGGAGATGTTGGAGCATACCCTTCGATTGCTATTGATTCAAATGGCTATCCCCATATAAGTTATACTGATAGAAGCAATCTTGACTTAAAATATGCAAGGAAGATAAATTATGAGCCTAAAAAGCCGGAAAAATCAAAGGGAAAAATTTTTGCTAAAATTGGAAAAGAATTCTTTTATGAAACAATTTCAAACGATTTTGATGGAGATAAAATAAGATACGGATGGGACTGGAATGGTGATGAAATAGTTGATGAATGGACGGATTTCTATGAGCCAGGAAATAAAATAAAAATATCACATTTATGGAATAAACCTGGAATTTATAAAATAAAGGTTATAGCGGAAGATGAAAAAGGTTTTTTAAGCAAATGGTCGGAGGGAAAGATAATTTTTGTCATAAAATAATGCAAATTTTAAATATTTTTAAGAAATATTCCTCATGAATGAAATAATAAGGAGGCTTTGCAATGCTCATGGCATTTCTGGCTATGAAGATGAAATAAGAGAAATCATAAGAGAAGAGCTTCAGAAATTCGTTGATAAAATAGAAGTAGATAATTTAGGGAATATAATTGCTTTTAAAGATGGAGAAGGGCCAAGTATAATGCTTTGCGCTCACATGGATGAAATTGGTTTAATGGTAAAGAGTATAGGCGAAGATGGTTTTATAAAATTTTTAAAAATTGGAGGATGGTTTGATCAGAGCTTGATAAACAGAAGAGTTATCATACATGGGGAAAAGGGGAAAAGATATGGAGTAATTGGCTTCAAACCACCCCATATTATGAAAGAGGAGGAAAAAAAGAAGGCAATTCTTGCGGAAGAAATGTTCATTGATACGGGAGCAAAAAGCAGGGAAGAAGTGGAAAAAGAGGGAGTAAGAATAGGAAGCCCTATCACGCTGGATGTGGAAATGAAGGAATTAATAAACAACAGAATAACTGGAAAAGCAATTGATGACAGAATAGGCATTGCAATGATGATTGAAGCAATTAAAAGAATAAAGAATAATTCAAAAATATATTTAGTTGGAACAGTGCAGGAAGAAGTGGGGCTTAAAGGAGCAAAAACAAGCGCTTATAAAATTTCTCCAGATGTTGCAATAGTTTGTGAGGTAGCGGTTGCAAAAGATTATCCAGGAGCGGATGAAAAAGAAAAAAGCATAAAAATTGATGGAGGCGCGGTGATAACCGTTGTGGACGCAGGCGGGCGCGGGCTGATAGTGCAGAGGAATGTGCTGAAATGGCTTGAAGAGACTGCAAAGAAGGAGGGGATAAAATATCAGCTTGAGGTAAGTGAAGGAGGGACAACAGATGCAACCGCAATACATCTGACAAAGGAAGGAATTCCTTGTGGGGTAGTGAGTGTGCCAACAAGATATATGCATTCCGGGGTGGAGATGATTAGCTTGAATGATTTTGAGGAATGTGTTAAACTCGTTTCTAAAGCAATTGATAACTTAAAACTTCTTTATGAATAACTCCATCCCAACTTTATATTTCGAAGGAGAATAATTTCCTATAACTCTAATATTTTCTATTTCCGCTTCATAGCCCTCGCTCCTTATTTTTTCCTTTATCTCTTCCACCCTTTTATCAATTTTTTTTCTTTCAATTATTTCATAATAATGAATAATTTTTCCTTTTTCAATCGCAAAGGGAAGAAAATCAAAGCTTTTATGCGGTAAATTCATTATTACATGCTCCGCAGATGGCAAACAGGGCAAAACATCTTTTGCATCTCCTTCAATCACTTCAATATTTTTTATTTTATTCAACAAAATATTTTCCCTTGCATATTTTATTGCATCTACATTTTTATCTATTGCAAAAATCTTTTTTGCTTTTGAAAACTTTGCTATTAAAAGGCTAAAAGGAGCTACGCCCGCGAACATATCAATTACAATTTCATTCTCCCCAACCATTTTTGCAACCCTCATCCTCTCGCCAGCAAGGCGAGGGGAAAAATAAACTCTGGATATATCAAGCTTTATTTTTATTCCATATTCATTATGAATTGTCTCTGTTTTATTCTCCCCTGCAATAAATTCAACATTTCTAACCCTATACTCATCATAAACACCTCTATCATAAAAAACTGATTTTATATGCTTGTTTGATAATAGTATTGCATTCGCAATCTCCTTTAAGTTTTCTTCTCTCCCTCTCAAAATTGCTATCTCACCTATTATATCAATTGAAAGGGTGGATGGCTTTATTCCTTTAGACGCCAGAATCTCTTCATAGCTTTCTATTTTTATATATTCAAAATCTTTTTCGCATATAAAGCAACCTTCAATCTCGATTTCTTTTTCAACTGGAAAATAGACATAATTTTCATCTCTTATAACCTTGAACTCCTTTGAAATCAAATTTTTTTCAATTAATTTTTTTCTTATCTCTTCCGCTTTATTTTTCGGAATTGCAATGCAAATATGCTTCACATATATAAATCCCCAAATATATACATTTATGCTTTCTTTTATAGGCCTAGGACTATGGGATGAGAAAGATATAACATTGAAAGGATTAGAAGAAGCAAAAAAATGCGATAAAATTTTTGCGGAATTCTATACAAGCAAAATCGGCGTTGGTATAGAAAAAATAGAAGAATTAATAGGAAAAAAAATCCATGTTTTGAGTAGAGAAGAGGTAGAGAATGGAAAAATTTTATTGGAAGAGGCAAAAAAGAAAAGAGTTGCTCTACTTGTGCCAGGCGACCCGATGGAAGCCACAACGCATATTGATCTCAGGATAAGGGCGATTGAGGAAGGAATTGAAACAAAAATTTTTCATGGTGTTAGCATTATATCTGCATCCGCAAGTTTTGTTGGATTACAAACTTATAAATTTGGAAGAGTAATAAGCATTGCTAAGCCATCTAAGGGCTATTTCCCTCTCTCACCTTATGAAAATCTTAAAGAAAATTTTAAGGCGGGGCTCCATTCATTATTGCTACTTGACATTGGAATGAGTGCAAATGAGGCAATGGAAATTCTTCTTGAAATGGAGAAAATGAAAAAAGAAAAAGTTGTTGATGAAAACTCATTTATTGTGGTAATTGCAAGAATTTCTTCAGATGACGCAATTGCGAGAGCAAATGAAATAAAATATTTAATAAAGGAAGATTTTGGCGAATTGCCACACTCAATAATTTTCCCTGGAAAACTGCATTTTATGGAGAAAAAAGCACTAATAAAAATAGCAAATGCTCCAGAAAAAATAATAGAAGGGGAAAGAGATTATGGTGCTACTGGTTTTGGCTCAACCCATTCTGGGCTGTAGCATATGAGTGTTGGGTCTCCGAATATCACTTGAACATTTGTAACCTGCATTGATGATGGTCCATACATTGCAAAGTCATCGCCAGTGGTATAGTCTCGCTGATGCAAATATATGTATGTGGATAATGCTTCTCCTATTGGTTTTCCTTCAACCATGAAATCATATATCCACCAGTCATCAAGCAAATCTTCCTGTGGGCATAAACCAGTTCCCGCATTTCCATACCATAACACTGCTCCATGCTCAAGATATATATCTGGGCCGAAATGCTGACCTGTTGTACATGACATCCATAGTTCTATTTCGCTGTGCAAATTCTGGAATAGCTGGTCAACCCATTTGAAATGAATGAAGTCATATAGATTTGGCTCTTTTGCATTATACCATGTGAATCCACCCCATCTCGGGTCTTTTGTTTGAGTATCATCATACATGTATCCACGCCATCCATCCCACCATGTAAAATCGTGCAAATGGTGATATCTTGGCTCCGCTTGTGGGAAATCCTCTGCCCAATTGCGAGGTTGTGCGGAAATTCCGCTTCCTCCTGTTCCATGGCCAGAATAATAACTAACAAGTGCCCCAGTATTATATCTTTCAAGCAGATTTTCCCATATACAATGACCTTCATAGAATCTTCCATGAGAGCTGAATGATTTTTTTAATTCACGAGATGAATATACTGTATATGATTTTCCATCATTTGTGCGCCATGTGTGACCATCTGGGAAGTTCATTAGCTGGGAAGTTGTAACATTTCTCCCTGGATTTGCATAAATTATTGCTGGATATAATATATTTCTGCATATCAATGCGGTTTGCATTGCGGGTGTATCAAATATTATTTGTCCCGCATATGAATTATTTCCTGTCATTGCAAGTATTACAAGGTGGCGAATATCATCTTCTCTGTCCGCAACAAATAAATATGCTTCTTTTCCTGGCAAATCTAAGTTATATTTCACTGTTAGATTGTATATTCCATCATGTATTGCGGTAAACCATCTCTTCTCCAAATCAAAGCCGGGGCTTGGTATATTTCCTCCAAGTAAATCTTTTAGGAAATCTATCCAGTCAAATGGCTCACTCATTGATGGAAGATGGCCTTGAGCTCTGCATCCATGATACCATCCTCCGCCGTATGTGCGCCATGTTGTTGCCTTATCAAGTATATCATATGCTTCTGCTGCTTCTCCAATGCTTAAAACTGGTGAGCCATGGTATGCTGCTATCATTCCCGCTGGTGCAAAATAGCCATTAAGCGTTGCAAGAGAAGTAATTGTTATGAAATTCTCTGATTTTGGATCTTTCTTTATTGCATCAACTACTTCCGCCATTGTCTTGTATTCTGTAACACTTCCAGGCAAGCTTGCGGAGCTTACCTTACCTATATTGACAAATATTATGTTTGATACTCCGAGCTTTGATAATGCGGATGTTGTTTCTGCAGGAACGCTATCTTCCTTCACATAGAGCAATGGAGCATGCTTTAAGGAAGCAATTACCGCAGCATTTGCAGAGGATAAGGCCGCATTAACTCTTTTTGGATTATGCTCCCTAACTTCTATTTTTATATGATATGGTATTGAATCACTCATCTTTTCCTGTCCATATGGATAATGAGGAGCAACAATTGCGGTCCATTTTCCTGTCATTGGATAATGTGCTTCTACAGTGTGCTCTTTGCTATATGTTGGTTCCCATCTGCGCCATTTCTCAAATCCTATACCTTCCCAATGCCCTCCATTCCATACATGTATCGGATTTATTGGACCACCATTCCAATGTGGCACAGACGGATCTCTTATATTTCCATATGGATCAATTAGGAATACTTCTAAATAGCTTGGCTCATCTGTTGTTACAGTAACTTTTATACTGCAATCTGTTGTTGAAATTGGTATTGTATATCTATCCCCACTATAAACGGTTACTTCAAGTGTCCAGTCACCGCTATTTGAACCAACATATGGAATCCATAATCCTGGAGTTGAAACTGGGAAGTATATGTTTGTATTATCTCCTCTTGCATCATATGGGAAAGGCCAGTCTTCTTCAGTGCCAGGCTCATATCTTGGAGTTATTATTCCTACCGCAGGTGAATCTTTCCCGCGAGTATAAACAGTCATTGCTCCCCAGCTCTTATCAAGGAACATTGGCAAAGCTTGCTTTCCTCCAAAATCTTTAAGTTTTGAACTTCCTTTTGGAGCGGTTGTTACTTTTGTTTTAACTACAAGTGTTGCATCCTTATCAACTACTGTATTAATCTCATCTTCAAAATCACTTCCATCAACAGTAACGACCGCAATGCTTGAAGTTGTCCATTTTGTTGTTGCTATTTCAGCTGCTGCTTTAACTGGATCTGCATTCAGCACATATTCTGTTGCGGTCATTCCGTGTCTTGCAAGATATGTATTCCAGTCATCCAGTAGGTATTGAGTTGTGTCATCAACTGTTCCAAACCAGTGAGTTTGCTTATTTACTCCTCTATAAACAATCGGTGAAACATATCTCTTTCCATCCTTGATATAGTTTGCAGCAGGTATCGCAGCTATATATGCATACTCATCTTTATTGCTATTTGGGTCATCATTAACAACAAATGTCTGTGCAACAGGAATTATTTCTGGCTGTGGAATCGGGCCAGGTGGCGGAGGGGCGCTTACTCCAAGAGTTAATGTTAAAGTATATACTCCTGAGCCATATAAGAAGTAATTCTTCGGCCACTTGCTTTTATCCCATCCAGGGAACATATCTATTTTTATCTTCCATGTTCCACTCACATCAGCGGGATAAAGAAGTGTATCATCTCCATAATATTGGGCACTATAAACCCATTTGCCACTTGGATCATAGAGATGTATATCAAAATCTGATTTTTGCATTGGCTTTATTTCTACTTTTATCCCCTGCCCAGCGCTAACATCAAAGCTATACCAGTCTTCCCAGTCATTCATGTCCATGTAACCATAATATGTGCCTGGTGTAATTTTAAGTGCCTGTGATATGTCATTTCCCGCATCTTTTCCGCTACCCGCATCATTTTGTCCCTCTATTTTAACATCAAAAGTATATTCTCCAGCAGTTGCCCCGCTTCCCACATATATGCGAATTGCCCATGATCCTGTTTTGTCTGAAGTAAATTCAACGCTCTCCGCAGCATTTCCCGCATTTGCAGAAGTTGCAGCAACGCTTCCATCAGGTTTTACAAGTTGCAAATCAAAGTTTGATTTTGGGTTAAGTGTAACCTTTATCTTTTGCTTTTCACACACTGAAAATGAGTACCAGTCTTCATTATCTTTACCTGGCTCAAGCTCACCAGTAAATTTTCTTCCGGGTGCTTCATCTCTAACTTCTCCAGGATATATTGGCAATGCTCTCTTCATCTCATTTCCTGTATCAACATTGTAGCCAGCATCATTCCCCTCTCCAAGAATTCCTACTTCTTCACTATCATCTCTTATGTAGCTGTCAAGAAGGTAGCCCTTTACTTCTTCATTTCCTGATATATCTGTTGTTTTTATTTTCTCCTGCAATTTTGTTATAGGCTTGCTCTTCTCAGGTTGCATTGTTATTCCAAAGCCCATCGCAGATATTGCTAATAACACCACAATTCCTACCGCTATTTTCGCTTTTCCTTTCATTTTTCAGCCTCCAATATATAATAAAAAACATATTTATATTTATTTCGTTTCATTTATATTTATTTCGTTTCAGGTGGCAAAATTTTTTTAATTTGTCTGCTCAGCTCAACCAGCTTTTCTATATTGTTATAATTTGATGATGCATTCACTATGCTATCAAGAAGTTTTGGAGGATTTGAGGAGCGAAATACATTTGATGAAATAATTATCCCATCCGCCCCCATCTGAAACAGCAAAGCAATGTCTGCGGGAGAGGCTATCTCAAGAGAGGCAAACAGCAAAGCCTTTAATTTTCTTTCTTTTCCCTCTTTTATCAGCCATAGAACATCTTCAATCTCTCCAAAATCGGTTCTCAATATTTTTGCCCCTTCTTCTATTCTATCATCCGCTTCCTCAATGCTATTAACCTTGCATATGAACGGGGTGGAAAAATCTTTCTTTTTTATATATTCTATATCCCCCGGCTCGCTCTCGTCTATTATATCTACTCCTATTTTTTCAAGAATCATGGCCTCAACAAAATGACCAACTCTACAACTTGCAATCAATGGAAGAGAAACTTCTCCCTTTATTTCCTCTATCATTTCAATGTCAAAATTTCTTACAAAAACTCCATGAGCATGCTTATCTATTTCTATAGCCTGATTTATATCATCTACTTCAACAATAATCCCATGCGTTATTTTTTCAAAAATATTTTCCATTGAATAGAAATTTTTAAAAATATAAAAACTTAGCGAATCTTTTCATTCATTTCATCATAAATTTTTTTGTTTTATGCGGATTTATAGCTGTTGGAGTTGTTGACTCAATAGCAAGCAGTTTATAAGTTTCAAATTCAGTTCCTCTTCTACCTTTAAGAATATATGCGGGGTGAGAAAAAATGTGAGCAACTCGTTGTTATTCTTTCTGAATTTTCTAATCCCATAGAGATGCTTCGCACTCTTGCAAATAAAATTAATGGGGAAAGGAAAATAATTGCGACACTCTGCTTTGCATGGAAGGATTCAATTCTGAAAATGATGGCGCATCTCTTGTTGGATAGGGAGCATAGAAAAAGCAAACAAAATTATGGTGCATTCCTCTTATCCAGATAGCAGGGCTGCTGGGAGAATACTTGAGGTGGCTAATAGAATGCTCCAGAAATTGAAATAGATCCTGAGCACTTTATATGGAAGTGAAAAAGATAGAAAGGCAAATAAAGGAGGAAATGAAAAAAGCGGAGCCAAAAATAAAAGGAGAGCAGATAATGTATAGATGAATGCAGGGGGAGGGATTTGAACCCCCGAAGGACTTCACCACAGGATCTTAAGTCCTGCGCCGTTGGCCTAGCTTGGCTACCCCTGCACAAGAAAAATAAATTTGATATAAATAATTATTTGGTAAAGTGGAATTCGTATCTGTAAGGAATTTCCCCTATCTTTGCTCTATAACCGCAGATTTTGCATCTATAGCCAATTACAATCTTTTCCCCGAGCAATGACAAATTTTTTATTTTTTCAATTGCGCCATAGCAAACAGGGCATTTAGAAACTTTTCCATTTGATTTCTTATTTTTTGTTGATATCTTTACAAATCCACACCTTGCTATCATATTTCTTGCCCTTCCCATGCTTATTGTATATTTTTCATCAATTTTTTTTAGCTCGTTCAAAATCTTATCTCTAAAATGCTTTAAGGAGTTAAAACTCTTCTCCTTTCTAATTGCATTGAAAATCGCCCTCCTTATTTCTTCTTCTTTTGGCAATTTATACATCTTTTATAAATTTATTATTTGTTTATAAATCCTTGCAGAAAAGTAAATCCTTGCGGAAAAGGGGTAAGAATTGTAAATAAGGATTGCGAAATCCTTGTATAAACAATTTTGATTTAAATCATGGAGGCAAAGATATAGCTTTAATGCTAACAATGCCTTCTTTTATTTCTTTCAGCAAGCAATTCAGAAAGCAATTTCATTTA